>DATHVN010000097.1 GCA_035461305.1 Euzebyales bacterium
CCGGCAGACGGCCGGCGAGCAACGCGAGGTGATCGTCGATCAGGTGGTGGCGGGCCATGGCTGCTCGAGCAGGGTCGTGACGGTCGCGGCGAACTCCCGCCAGGTGGTGCGGTCGGTCTGCAGGCGCCGTTCGCCACGGGCGGTCAGCTGGTAGGTGCGGCGTCGTCGACCGTCGACCGTCGACCACGTCCCGTCGATCAGTCCCGCCGCCTCCAGCCGGTGCAGGGCCGGATAGATGGTGCCGGTGGGCAGCTCGAACTGGCCGCCGCTGGCCTCCCGGAGCGACTCCTTGATCGCGTAGCCGTGCCGTGGTCCAGCCGCCAGCGCGGCGAGCAGCAGCGCGTCGAGGTGGCCCTTGAGCTGTTGCGCGTCGGCGTCCACGACGCAACCCTACCGTTCGATAGGTAGGAATGCTACTCTTCTAGGGTATGTAGCGAAGCTTTCTATGAGGAGTGCCGGACGTGTGCATCGTGGGGCTCGAGACGGTCGACGCCGACGATCGCGCGCGGGTCGGTGGGAAGGGCGCGAACCTGGGCGAGCTGCGCCGGTTGGGGCATCGGGTTCCGGATGGTTTCGTGGTCACGACCGACGCGTACGCCGCGGTGCTCGAGCTGACTGGGCTGTCGTCCGGGATCGGGACACAGGTCAGAGACGGGCCCATCGACGGCCGTGGGTGGGCTGCGCTCCGGGCGGACATCGCGGCGGTGACGGTGCCCGACCCGGTGGGGCCTGCGATCGTCGAGGCGTACTCGGCGCTCGGTGGCGGGTACGTTGCCGTGCGCTCCAGCGCGACCGCGGAGGATCTGCCGGGCGCCGCGTTCGCGGGTCAGCACGACACCTACCTCAACATCGTCGGTGAAGCTCAGGTCCTCGACGCCATCCGGCGGTGTTGGGCGTCGCTGTGGACCGACCGCGCGGTCGCCTATCGTCGCCGACGCGGCGTCGGCGCTGAGCAGGTGCGGATGGCGGTCGTGGTGCAGGCGATGGTGCCGGCCGACAGCGCGGGCGTGCTGTTCACCGCGAACCCCGTCACAGGCGCGCGTGACGAGATCGTGGTGGACGCCAGCAGCGGCCTCGGCGAGGCCGTCGTCTCAGGGCTGGTGACCCCGGACCACTACGTGCTGGACGCGCGCGGCGAGGTCCGCGAGTGGACCGCGGGGCGTCGCGAGGTGGTCATCCGCGGTGCCCCTGGCGGTGGCGTCACGCGCGACACGACGGAGATGGACGAGGCGCGCCGACTGCCGGCCGAGGTCCTCGTCGAGCTGGCCGCCCTCGGTGTGAGCGTCGCCGGCCACTTCGGTCAGCCGCAGGACGTCGAATGGGCCTGCACCCAGGGGCGGGTGTGGGTGCTGCAGACGCGACCGATGACGGCGCTCCCGCCGCCTCCGGTGCACCTCACCCGCATGCAGCGGCGGACCGGGCCGCCGATCCTGGAGATGCTGCCCATCCGACCCTACCCGCTCGACATGAGCGCGTGGATCGACCCCGGCCTTGGCCGGATGGTGTCGCGGCTGCTGGACGAGATCGCCGGGCTGCGCGTCGATCTGGCCGAGGCGTTGCCGGAGGTCGACGGGGTGGTGGACCGCTTCGTGCCGCCGGCGCCCCACCCGACGCTTCGCGTGCTGACCGCGCCCGCCCGCAACCTGCGCCGCATCCGACGTCATGACCCCGCCGCCTGGCAACTGGATCCGCGGTTCGTTGCGTTCGAGCAGCAGGTCCGAGTGCTCGCGGCACGTGATGTGGCGACTGCATCCTGGGGCGAGCTGTCCCGGCTGCTACGCCACGCGTTGGACGCGCTGCACGTCACCACCGAGCTGCGCGTCGACTACCTGCCCGCGGCCGTCATGGCCCTGCTGCGGCTGCGTCTGATCCTGCGTCTGCTCGGCCTGACCGACCTGTTTCCCGAGCTGATCCTCGGCGCGCCGACGCGCACCACCGACGCCAACCGCGCGTTGGCCGCCCTGGCGTCCCTCGTCCGCGCGGACGCCACCCTGCATGCGCTGTTCGCTGACCTCGACGTCCACGACCTCGCGCGCCACCTCGACGACGCGCCCGAGCTCCGCGAGTTTCGGGGCGCGCGGGACGCCTTCCTCGACGACTACGGACACCGCGAGACCACCAGCGTGCTGCTCGTGTCATCGCCCACCTGGAGCGACGACCCTGCGACCGTCCTCGGCGCCATCAAGGCGCTCGTCGAACAGCCACGCCGACCCGCAGCTGCTGGTCGCGGCGCGCAGGCCGTCCGGCAGCTGCTTGACCATCCCGTCGTGCGCCTGACCCGGTCGCAGGCGCGCCTGTCCCGCATGGTGCAGGCCGCGCGGACGGGGATCGCCCTGCGTGAGGACACCCACTTCCACGCCACCCGGGTCCTGCCCATCGTGCGGCGCGCACTGCTGGAGATGGGCCGCAGACTGGCCGACGCCGCGATCCTCGCCGAGCAGGATCACGTGTTCCACCTGCGGCTCGACGAACTCGAAGACCTTCCGGGCCCCACGACACCCGCCGCCGACGCCGAACACATCCGCCAAGCGGTACGCGCCCGCGCGGCCAGACGCGAACAGCTGTACGGCGCCCCCCTGATCTCGCCAGCCGTGATGTTCCCCGACTCCCCAGGCGACGCCGATGCGCTCGTCGTCGGCGTCGCCGTGGGCGGCGGCCAGGCCACCGGGCCCGTGCGCGTCATCCGCCAGCCCGCGGACTTCGGAACGCTGCGCAGCGGCGACGTCCTCGTCTGCCCCTACACCAACCCCTCATGGACGTCGCTGTTCCAACGCGCAGCCGCGGTCGTCGTCGACGCCGGCGGGCCGACCTCCCACGCCGCCATCGTCGCCCGCGAATACGGCATACCCGCCGTGATGGGC
>DATHVN010000098.1 GCA_035461305.1 Euzebyales bacterium
CGCGCCCGGCGCCGCCTTCCTGCGAACGACCGTGCACCACCTCGAACATCCAGCGGAGTGGCTGCATGACGGATAGCGCAAGTCGACGGCGCGCGTGTACCACTCCTCGGCAATCATCTCCCTGATGCGCGCGGGCGAGGGGGCGTCTGCGGCGGTCGTCCGGCGCGTCATCAGCCAAGAAGTCGACGCCGGCCGTCTCACCGACCAGGGCGCCGACCCCGACCACACCGGACCCGGCCGCGAACTCGCTCGCCCGCACAGCCTCGCGGCAACGAGCCCTCGGGCAGCCGGGATGCCGTGATGTTCTATGGATGGGTGCCCGTTGGCCCGCTGTTGGCCCCAGTTCGGGGCCATGGTCGAGGAAACTGCACCCGACGAAGACCCTTGAGACCTGCCCACGCCAGGACAGCTACGCCGGGATTCAGACTCGGGACGATCGCCATCAACCCGGAGAGCAGCGTACAAGACTGGTCCAGACACTCGAGGCGCTGAACGCCCGGTAGTTCGCGGTCCGCTCCGCGAGGGATACTGGTCGCCGCGCCCCGCGACCGGACAGCACTAGCCAGCGCAGCGAGCACCGTCATGTGCGTCAAGCGCCGGGCAGTCAGCCTCGACGGCGGTCGTGTCGGGTTGCGCTGCGCGCGGAGGGTCCGCCGCGCAGAGGTTGGTCGTGAAGAGCGCGGTGTTCGTTGTCTCGCAGGCGGGGTTCGTAGTGGGCGAAGAACACCTTGCCGACCAGGTCGCGGCGGCTGCGCACGCCGGTCTTGTCGAACACGTTCTTGAGGTGTTGTTGGACGGTGTGCGCCGAGACGACTAAGCGCTCGGCGATCTCCGCGGTGGAGTTGCCCTGCAGCACCAGGCGGGTGACGTCCTGTTCGCGCTCGGTCAGCCCGTAGACCGACATCAACAGCGGCGCGATGCGCGCCGGGTGAGCGGGCTCGACGATGACAGCGACCCGGCGGGCGCCGCTGGCGACGAGGGCGGCTCCGTGTAGCACGATCCAGGTGCCCGCGCGCGACAGCACACGCGAGACCGCGACCTGCCCTGGCTCGTCGGGGTGCTCAGCCGTCCGCAACGCGCGACCCGCGACCGCACGCACCGAGGACGGCAGCGTGCCGGCATCCCAGTCACCGTCAGGCAGCGCCTGCAGCCAGCGCTCCACGCCGGGCGTCGCCGACTCGACCTCGCCGTGGTCGGAGAGCACGACCAAGCCAGGCGCGTCCGGCCCCTCGGGATCGACGGCTTCGCCGACCAGCAACGCCCGGCGCGCCCCCTCGGCCAGGGAGGGCGCGACCGCCTGGACGAACGCCAGCTCGGCGTCATCGAACAGCGGCTGGCCCGGCGCGCGGTACAGGCCAACCGCCCCCCACACCTCACCGGCCTGTGTGCGCAGGGCGGCGATCAGCTCCTGGTCCCCACCCAGGGTCATGTTGAGGTGCCAGCGTGGGCTGCTGGTCGGATCGCCGCCTGTGGCCTCGTGCAGCGTGGAGGTCCCGCGCTTTGAGCGGGCGACGTCGGCGAGTTTGTTGACGTCGTCCTGGTAGTACTCGTGCATCAGCCATTCGGGGGCAGCTCGGGGACGCCCTCGTCGAAGTGGCTGATGACCAGCAGTGAGGCCGGGTCCAGCGTGAACCAGCACGGCGCCCAGTAGTGGGGGACGGCGCGTGCCAGCGCCTCGGTCGCCGCCCGCCAGAAGCTCACCAGGTCAAGGCCGTGCCCGGCCATCCGGGCGATCTTGTCGCTGGCCCGCTGCCTGGCATCGGTGCGCACCGAGGTCATGCGAGCACTCTACGGGCAGCCTGCGCTACTGGAAATGCCACCTCTCTGGAATAGGCAGGCCTCCCGGCGGGTCCTAGCGTCGACGCAGACCATCCACCAGAAGGGAGCAGCGATGGACACCAGCCAGGAGCCCACCACGGGCCCGCGTGTGCTGGGCCCAAAGGACGGGGAGATCGCAGGGGCACCGGAGTCCCGCACCGACCGGTTCATGATCGACAGCACCGACACCGGCGGGAGGCTCTCGGTCGTGGAGCACAGCCTGCCACCGCATGTACTGGCCGGCCCCCTGCACTACCACTCGCGCGAGGACGAGTACAGCTACGTGCTCGAAGGCCGCATGGGCGCGCTGCTCGGAGACCAGGAGGTCTACGCCGAAGCCGGGGACCTGGTCTTCAAGCCCCGCGGCCAGTGGCACACCTTCTGGAACCCCGGCGACACACCCACCCGCATCCTGGAACTCATCACCCCCGCCGGCCTGGAAGACCTGTTCCGCGAGCTCGGCGCCCCCGGCGTCGAGATGGACCCGGCCAGCCTCCCGGCGCTCGCGGCTCGCTACGGCTGCGAGGTCGACTTCCAGGGCACGGCAGCCATCATCCAGCAGTACAAGTTGACGTTCTAAGCGTCCTCATGGAGGCCGGAGCCCGCACACCCGAGGAGCTGGAGACCCTGATGGAGGACGCCTTCGTCCTCCGCGACAGCATGCCCTGGCCCAGCTCTTCCACCCGGGTGCGATCCTGGTCGCGGGCCACGGGCTACCCGAGGCCCGCGGCCGCCGGCAGATCGCACAGGTCGCGGCCCGCCTGTGGCGGTCCGAGCGCCTCTACCTCGCTGACCCGCGACGGGTCCTCCAAGCTCGCGACACCGCCTTGATACAGGCGGGCCGCGCCACCACCGTAGTCCGTCGCGCCGACGACGGATCGTGGCGATACGCGATCTCGGTAAATGGACATCTGGCGACCATCTGTAGCTACCGGAGACGTGCACCGACCAACCGTCGGGTAGTCGCAGCGGTTGCCGCACGGTCGGCGAACATCACGGCATCCCCGGCACCCCGACGATCGGTAGGGTTCGCCGGCCGCGGTTGAGCGCGCGGTAGCGGTCGAGAACGAAGGTTGCTACAGCGCTTCGACCGGGTTAGCCACCGGCTCGATATCCAGCTTCCGCAGCACCGCCGCGGCCTCGGCCATCGTCTCGCCTCGGCTGCGGCCGCCTTCGACTTCGGCGTACTGCCACCATGCATCCGACACCGCGGCGACCACTGCACCGGCCGCCTCTGGCACCGATCACCCGTCGCGGGTCCTCACGCCGCACCGATGCAATCCCATGCGTCACTCCGATAACCGCGATGCCACCAGCGACTGGGGGGTCGGCGCGTCGCACAGGTCATGCTTCGGAGGCTGGCAACGCCTCCTCGTCCAGCGCTAGCGCTCCGGATGCGCGCCGTCCGGACAGCTCCCGCCAGGTCTTCACCGCCGACCACGCCACCGCGGCGAACGGGACTGCGAGGATCGCGCCGACGATGCCGGCGAGGATCGTTCCGGCGGCGAGGGCAAGCAGGATCGCCAGCGGGTGCAGGCGCAGGCTTCGCCCCAGGACGATCGGCGCGAGGACGTCGCCCTCGATCTGGTTCACGGCGACGACGACCGCGACGACGATGAGTGCCGTCACGAGCCCGTTCGACACCAGCGCGATGAGCGCGGCCAGCATGCCGGCGACGGTCGCACCGACAAGCGGGACGAACGCGCCGATGAACACGACGACGGCGAGCGGCAGGGCGAGCGGCACGCGCAGGATCGTCAGCGCGACACCGATGAAGATCGCGTCGACGAGCGCGATAATTGCCGTTCCTCGGACGTAGCCACCAAGGACGCGGGTCGAGCGGTCGCCGATCTCCAGCAACCGCTCGCGGGTCCGGTGCCCCGGCACCTGCGCCACCAGGAACCGCCAGATCTCCTGGCCATCCTTGAGCAGGAAGTAGAGGACGACGGCTCCGAAAAAGATGCCCGCGAACATCTCGCCGACCGCTGTCGCGCCGCTGATCGCGCCAGTGGTGAGGTCAGCCTGCTGAACGGCTTCCACGGCAGCCTGCTGATACTGCTCAAACTGCTCGTCCGTGAGCTGCAGCGGTCCCTCGCTCGCGAAGGTGCGCAGCTTTTCGAAGCCGGTGACTGCGCCATCCCGAAGCTCGGGCCACTGGTCCGCGACCGCGGCACCGATGAACCACCCGGCCAGCGCGACGACTCCGAGACCTATGAGCATTGCAGCCCAGACCGCCAGCGCCCGGGGCATACGACGGCGTTCCAGCCACGAGACCAGCGGCGATACCGCGGCCGCGATAAGCGTTGCGATCAGCACGGGGACGACGACGAGGCGCAGCTGGATCATCACCCAGCCCACCAGCGAGAGCAACGCCACGACTACGAGCGCCTGCACGCTGCGCGTCGCAGCGCGGCCGAACCCGTCCTGCCAGAGCCCCTTGGGAGGCTCGTCGTATTCGACCACGTCGAGGACGCGGCCGGGCTCGTCGGTGTGAGTCTTTGCGGGCGTGGTAGCGCGATCCGAGCCCATGACACGGCACTGCCCGCAGAGGCGCGGTACAAAACCCGCCGACGCGGCCTGAGACTCGGCCGTGACCTCTGATTCCGGCGCGACACGGAAGGAAGCGGAGGTCAAACCGTCAGTGGCGGGCTGGAGGGGCTGCAGGCTCGATGCGCACGGCGTTGGGGTCGAAGCGTGAGCCATCCGGCAACCGCCCCAGCCGCTGAGGCAGCACGGTGACAGTGACCAGCGCCTGCAGGATCGCACGCTGACGGCCGAGGTCCAGGCGCTCCCACACGTCCCCAGCGTCCGCGCGGCCTGCGATGCCGGCGAGCGGGTCACGGCCAGCGGCGGTGCGCTGCTGCGCCTCGAGGCCCGCGAGGCGATGCTCCAGCTCGGCGCGCTCGACGCGGTATTCGGCGGCGCTCAGCACGTCGTCGCGCCACAGCGCCAGCGCCTCGGCCAGCTTGGTTCGGACCGCGGCGGCGTCGCGCGCGAGCGCAGCCGTGTCGACACCCTGGGCCGGTGGCGTCAGCAGGTCGGCGGCATCCTTGCGCGACAGCCGGTGCACGATCACGCGCTCCACGTACTTGTCGAGCGGCGCAACGGCGCGTGACAGGTTCTGCCGGGGACAGCGGTAGCGGCGGGTGCGGTGGCGACCGTTGACCGATCATCCGACGGTCAGGGTTGAGGGCGGGTCACTCACATTAGGGCGACTCCGAGTGAGGTGTACCCGCGACCTTAGTGAGGACTACTTCGTCCGCCGCGACCAAGATCTTGTGCCCGACCGCTCCGGCTGCCGCCTTCTTACGGTTCACGCTGGCGCTGGGCCCGGCGAGCCGTCCCGGGAGGCGTGTCCACCACTCGCTGTGACCTACTGTGCATGCGTTGTCCGTGTCGGGTCATGCCTCGTGGCTTGTAGACGTTGAGGGTCTCGATCACGAGCAGGACGATCAGCCCGACGCCGGGGTGCGCCAGATCGCTGCGCAAAGCGACGGGATCGGCATCTGGTTGACGTGCCGTCGCCGCGGCGGCGCTGACGTCGGGCATGTGCAGCACCAGCACAGCGGTGGCCACGAGCGTGAGCACCAGCGAGATGATCACCCAGTAGTGTCGGAACAGGCCCCAGCGCGTGCCGACGGCCATGACGGCGCCGGTGACCAGGCTGGCCACGGCCAACGGCACGATGGCGTACCAGCCGGTCAACTCCATCGCGATCCACGCCGCTCGCACGGTCTGGACATCGCGGCCGTCGGCCGCGGCGACCGCGAGCACGAGGTAGGCGACGACGGCACCGATCCATCCGACCGACACCGTCAGATGAACCGTCAGCGCGAGCTTGCGCACACCGGGCGACATCGCCACCGCGGTCACGAGCGCAGCGGCACGACCGGCGATGGTCCGCTACCGAGATCATGGCGGCCGGGTCCGTGATCGCCACCGAGCAGCACCAGGACCACCACCAAGAGCGCCACGATCACACCTGCGGCGATGAAGCCCTTCACCCAACGCGGCGTCGCGTGCTCGACGGCGTCCGGCTCGTCCCGCTGTTGCTCGTCCATCGTGGTGTCCCTCTGCTCGCCATCTCGATCGTGGTGTCCCTCTGCTCGCCATCTCGATTTTACGAGACATAACGTCTCTTGCAAGACAACATGCTTTATATCCGTCATGTCGTATGCTTGGCGGGTGCCGACGTTGTGGACAGACACCATCGAGACGCACCGCCGCCAGGTGCACGACGCCATCCTGGACACCACAGCGGCGCTCGCCGATGAGCACGGGGTGCTGGCAGTGACGATGTCCCAGATCGCCAAGCGCACCGGGATCGGCCGCGCCACGCTGTACAAGTACTTCTCGAGCGTCGAGGAGATCCTGCTCGCCTGGCACGACCGTCACGTCCGACGCCACCTCGCGCAGCTGCGGACGATCCACGACGGCGACGGACCGGTCGCAGACAGGCTGACCGCGTTCCTCACCGCCTACGCCGACATCCAGTCACAGCGCCACGACCACTCCACGAGCCCGCACGGCAACGAACTCGCGGCGCTCCTCCACCGTCACGACCACATCGCGCCCGCCGAACGCGAACTGCACACGCTGCTGCGCGACCTGCTGGCAGAGGCGGCGAGGATCGGCGACGTCCGCCGCGACATCCCGGCCGCTGAGCTCGCCACCTTCTGCCTCCACGCACTCGACGCCGCACACGACCTGCCCTCGAAGGCCGCCGTGCAGCGGCTGGCCCGTCTCACGAACGCCGCGGTACGGCCACCAGACTGAACGACACCCGGTCAGGTTCCGACGCTCCCCGACGTGTCGTGCCGCTGTCAGCCGATCGCGTCGATCAACTGCTTGCACGCCTGTCACCGCGGCGGCGCGCCTCTGCGCACGTGGCGCAGTGCTGCATCCCGGCGTCGCGTTGCTGCTGGCACTCGTCGCCGCACGACGGCCGCAGCCACCCTCACACCGCTCCTCGCCGACCAACAAGATGCGCTACTGTCCCTGCCCGCAGCACCCCGCGCACCTGACCGAAACCAACGCACGGTCCTACACCAACTCGCTGGACGCGATCTACGCACCCGTGTCCACGACCATCCCAAAGGTCGGTCCGCCATCGGTGGACCTTACGATGTGGTTGTGTTCTTTGACGTTGTGACAAGTT
>DATHVN010000099.1 GCA_035461305.1 Euzebyales bacterium
AACCTGGTCAAGATCGGGATGATGATCCAGTGACGACAACCCGGGAGGTCGGCTAACGACCACGACCCCGAGCCCGCCGACCACCCCCACACCAGCGGCCACCCTCAATCAGGGCGAACAGACTTCTTCAGGAGAAAGTAACTAAACTACGGGACACGAGGTCGCCGCATACCTCACCACGGCGGGTGAGGAGCGGCGGGAGCGGTGACTGGACAAGCCCCTTCGCTGGCGCGCCCATCGTCGACTGCCCGATGGCGCATGGACGCGCGCTCGAACTCGATGGCGGCGGCTCGGCGTCGCCCACACCCCGCGGCAGTCGTGAATGGGACGCCGGCTGTGCGACGATGACGGTGTTCGTGTGCGCCCGGTGCGCGAGCGGCGGCCGACCGCCCCGGCGGGTCCCACTGCCTGTCTGGCTCTTCTGGCGGTTCGCCGGAACCGACGAAGCGACCATGTGGCGGTGGCTGCACGCGAACGATATCGATCTCAACACGCAACCGCGAGCTGCATCCCCGAGCTCTCGGCGTGCACGCCTGGCTCAACCGTCAACGCCTGGTGCGCTCACACCCTGCGCAAGCAGCACCCTCGACACGAGGGTCCGAGTGATCACAGGCTACGGAGCGTGGGCGATTTCGCACGTGGTCAAGGACATCGGTGCGTCGCGACCACCCGCATGCATTGTGACCTGCAGCACAGCACGGCGATTAAGCCGGAATCAATGATCGCGGCAGCGACGGACCGCGCGTGTCACGCGATCGGTTCCACCCAATGTGCGCGCCAAGCTGGCGCCTCGAGCGTCCGTGCGTAGTACCGGGTGTCGAGCACGATTCGGCCGGCGTCGTCGAACTCGAGGATCACCACTACATGCCAGACGTCGCCGTCGTAGTCGTTGACTGCCTCGACGACCCAGACTCTGCCTGAGCCCACGACCCTGCGCAACGTCATGGTCGGGGGCGCGGGAAACGCCTCCTGCATCGCGCGCATGGCGTCGCGGCCACGGATACGCTCCCCCGACTGCGGCATCTCCATCACATAACCCGGGTGCCGGACCCAGTACTCATCCGCTGCGGAGAGCCCTGTGCGGTCGGTCACGCCGAAGAGGCGTTCCAGGCCCTGTCGCATCGCCGCCGCGTCGCTGTGCGACACCGCCGCACGAAAGAGCTCAAGGACTTCTTGTCCGCCCATGCCGCCTCCTCGCCATCGCCGCGCCGATCAAGCCGTGCGGCGACGCCCGGTTCTCGGTCGATCGTGTCCAGGCTTGTCGTCGTTGAACCACGTGGAGTCGCGTTCAGCGGCGTTTGACGCCGAGCAGGGCGGAACCAGCGATAGCCGGCTCAGTCCAACGGCGAGCGCCGCCGAGACCGGCAACGAGATCGCCAGCACAGCGAACATAGTTCGACCGCGGCGTTGGGGGAACTCGAATTGCGGGCTCATAATTCGCCGGCGTGGGTCGGGGTCGTGTGGGGATGGCGAGCTGTGAGCGCGGTCAGCTGCCGCCGACCGGCGGCAGCTGACCGACGTCCCGCACCGGCCGGGGCGGCGAAGAGGAGCAGCAGACTGACACCGAGCGCTAATGCATGGAGTGAGACCGCCGACCGGCACAAACCTGGGGCCGTGGGTCGACGGCCTCAACGGGGGCCGGGGTGTACTGTCCGCCGATGGTGGCGTACGCACGGCCGCCGGTACGAGAGTGACGCGCGGCCACAGGCGAGGCCGCAGCCAGCCAGAGCCGCCCCTATCCGCCGGACTCGTTCAGAGCACCGCACGCGGCGTTGCGGGTGAAGACCTGCGCCTCCCGCACCTGCACGCGCCGCGTCGCGATGCTCATCGCGTACGGAATTGGGCACTGTAGTGTCAGGACTAGACGCTCGCTGAGAGGCACGCCCGGCAACCCGGATGTTCACCGCCACAGGTTCCCGCCGCGGCATTCGATTCGGGACGCTTAGCAATTTATACCGGCTGCGCGGTCCTATGACGATACTCAATTCATGCGATTTCCTTCCGCATTGAGGCCTCCGATCAAGATGACAACGTGGACACGCGACCCTGCGGGAGAGGCGTCTGCAACGCGACGTCCAATGCTGTGCCGGGCCGAGTTGGCCAGGGGAACGTGAGCGAAGCGGAGGCCCAGCCGCCACAACTGTGGCAGCTCGACCGACACGACCGACACGACGTGAGCCCGCCTCATGGCCCGTCGGGCGGGCCCGGAGCCTTGCTCGGGCGTCGCTCACGAGAACCGGGGCGCTACGGCGCGACCGGCGGTCAGGGCACCGGGGAGGATGGCGGCACCCCGTACGCCACTGATGTGATTCGCGAAGTCTTGACAGACGTCCGGACGAGCGCCCGGCGGGAAGGGCGGCAGGCGGGCGATCCGAGCGTGCGTAGACTGCGGTCATGGCTGCGGGTGAGGACGTCATCGACATCCTGGCGTCGCTGGCGTTGTTCTCTGACCTGTCGCGGGCGCAGCTCGACACGGTCGTGCACACAATGGACGAGGAGTGGTTCCCAGAAGGCCAGCGGATCCTTCGTCAGGGTTTCAGCGGCACCGGGTTTTACGTGATCCTCGACGGCGAGGCCGTGGTCAGCATCGATGGGCAGGACCGGGTGCGACTGGCGCGCGGCGACTTCTTCGGCGAGATCTCGATCCTGCTCGCCGAGCCTCCGGCGGCGGACGTCATCGCGCTGCGACCGCTGCACTGCCTCGTCCTGTCGCGCACCGAACTGAGCGACTGGCTGACGGCCATGCCCAGCGTGGCGGTTCGGATGCTCCAGGCAGAGGCCAGACGACTGCGGGCCGCCAACAGATGGCGCAGCTGAACCAGCGGCCGTTCCCGCCGGGCGCCTATCCGGTGGTCGTCGTCGGCAGCGGCCCGGGAGGCCTGCAGCTCAGCTACTTTCTGGGCCGGCTCGGCGTTGAGCATGCCGTAATCTCCGCCGACGACGCCCCCGGCGGAATGTTCCAACGCTTCCCCGTTTTCCAGCGGCTGGTCACGTGGACCAAGCCGCACGCGCCGACGGAGCGCGATTCACAGCGTTACGAGCGGTTCGACTGGAACAGCCTGCTCGCCGATGAACCCGAGCATCGCTTCCTGGTCCGCGACCTGGTGGACGGCGCATCATACTTCCCGACACGCGGCCAGATGGAGAAGGGACTGTCGTCGTTCGCGGCGCACACCGGGGTCAGCGTCCGGTACGGGACTGTGTGGCAGGGGACCCGCCGCGGCACGGACGGCTTCGTCCTGTCCACCTCTGACGGCGAGTATCGCTGCAAGGTCGCGGTCTTCGCCGTGGGAATGGCACAGCCCTGGAAGCCCGCCATCGAGGGACTGGCAGGCGTCCCGCACTACGTTGACATCAAGCCGCCTGCCTCCTACGCGGGCATGCGGGTGCTGCTGATCGGCAAGCGCAACTCGGGTTTCGAGCTGGCCGACGGCCTGCTGACGCACGCGAGGCAGATCATTCTGGTCTCTCCCCGGCCCGCGCGGATCTCCGTGCTCACGCACTCGACCGCCGCGGCTCGGGCCCGCTACCTGCAACCATACGAGGACCACGTGCTCGGTGGCGGCAACGTGGTCCTGGACGCGTCGATCGAGCGGGTGGAGCGGATGCGGCACGGCTACCGGGTCCACACCCACGGCACGACCACGCCAGACAGCCTGGCTCTCGACGTCGACGAGGTCGTCGCGGCGACAGGGTTCGCCGCGCCTTTGGGAGACCTCCCCCAGTTGGGCGTTGCGACGTTCTATCAGAACCGGTTGCCCGCGCAGACGCCGTTCTGGGAGAGCGCGACGGTGCCCGGCATCTACTTCGCGGGTGCCATCACCCAGGGCGCCGTCGGGCTGAAGAAGTACGGCATCCCCAGCAACTCGGCCGCGGTGCACGGCTTTCGCTACAACGCTCGCCTGCTGGCCCGCCACATCGCGCGAGCGCAATTTGGCATCGAGGTCGCTGCGCGCACCCTGAGGCCCGGAGACGTCGTCGACCACCTGCTGCGGCAGGCGACGAACGCGCCGGATCTGTGGAATCAGCAGTCCTACCTCGCGCGAGTACTGGAGTTCTCACCCAGCGAAGGCATCACCGAGCGGGGAGCTGTGCCGCTGGCACACTTCGCCGATGCTGGCGGAGCCGACGCGGCCGCAATCACGATCGAAACCGACGCCTCGGGCGACATCCACCCCACACTGTACGTTCGGCGCAACGGTGAGGTGACCGAGCATCTCCTTGCGCCGCATCCCCTCCACGACTTCAACACCGACGGGCACCGGGCGCACCTGCATGCGGTCCTGTCCGGCCTGATCAGTTGACTACGACACAAGTGCGCAGACGCCCGCCGCACGGGGCTCGCCCCTGGCGACGGTCGCTGACCTACGCTGGGGAATGAGGGGCTGACCAGTCGAGGTCAACGCGCGGCAACGCAACCTCACGAAGCCTCCGCGCGTCCACAGCCGGCATTCAATGGCCGGCGATGAGTAGAGACCCGCAGCCCGTTCAGTCCGAGCAGGCAGACCAGCGCGTAGCTGTAACCGCCCTCGTCCGAGGCGGCGGCGAGCAGATCGGTGAGCTCGTTGCGGTATCAGCCGTGGTGGCGAACCTCGACGCCAGGCAGGTCCTCGAAGCCGATCGGATCGGCTGTCACAACGACGCGGCCGCCGGCGACAGCCGTGGCCGCGATGATCAGGTCGTGTGCGCCACGCGATCGGCCGGCCGTGCGAGTGGCCACGAGCAAACGAGCGTGGGCCATCGCGACGGACGAGTCATAGGAGATCACCGGGACCACGGCCACCACGGCGTCGATGTACGCCTGGCGGGCCGTCCGTCGGCTGCCGTCGCCAGCGATGCGCCTACCTGCAACTCCGCGACGGTGACCGCCGCGATGGCGGTGTCGTCGTCGTCCGCGATCACCTCATCGACCGCGGCAGGATCGCGCTCGGCGTCGATCAGCACCGTGGTGTCGAGCAGCAGAAGGCTCACGTGCGGTCTTCTGTGACCAGCAGCTCGCGGGTGGCGACGACGTCGGCGGCCCAGTCGGGGTCTGGGCGGTGTGCGTTGAGCACGGCCTTGAGATCGCGTCCCCGGCCGCGTCGTGTCGGTTCGAGATGTGCGACGGCCTTGCCGCGGCGGATGATGGTGAATTCTTCACCGCGCTCGACGGCGTCTAGCAGGTCGGCGAACTTGCGGGCGGCATCGGTCGCGACCTGTTGCGCGAGCTGGGCTACGAGGTCTCGAACCCGGCCGACGCGACGCTGGATCCGAACGTGTTCCATCCGGCGCTCGCGCAGGGTGAGTACGACCTCTGGGTCAACGGCTGGTTCCCGTTGCACGACATCTACCTCGAGCGCTAGCTGTTCACAGGAGAGCAGGACGAGCAGCCGATCACCCCGCTCGGAACGGAGGTCAGCGACGGCGCGTTGCAGGGGTATCTGGTAACAAGGCGACCGCCGAGGAGCTGGGCCTGCCAGCATGTCGGACTTCACCGACGCGGACGTCGCCGCGACGTTCGACGACGACCGGCGACGGCACGGCCGACCTGGTCGGCTGCAACGAGGGCTGGCGCTGCCACGCGGCGATCGCAGAGCACATCGACACCCTGGACTGGGGGGCCAACGTCGAGCAGGTCGTCGGGGACTACTTCGACCAGGTCAACGAGATCGTCGACAGGATCGAGGCCGACTAACCCGTGCTGTTCTACGTGGACGCAGAACTGGACGGTCGACGTGCTGGTCCCGGGCGATGATGTCGTGTGGCTCGAGTCCCCTGCGTTGCCCGACGACGAGGGCAACACGACGGCCGAGGGCCTGCGAGGCTGTGCGACGGGCGCCGACGCGTGCGATCTGGGCTGGGCGTCAACGACATCCGCGCGGTCGCCAACAACGACTTCATCGAGGAGCACCCGGACGCGGCTGCGGTGCTCGAGGCCGTCGAGATCCCACTAGCACTAGCCGACATCGATGCGGAGATGAATGCGGCCGGCGACAGCTACACCGAGGCCGACATCGCGCAGGACGCGGCGGACTGGATCGAGGCGAACAGCGGCACCGTCGACGGCTGGCTCGAGCAGGCGCGGTCCGCCAGCTGACGCGCGCCCGGCGCCGCACCGGCCGGGTGCGAGGTCGCCGCAGGCGGCGCCTGGCCGAGATCCGCGGTGTCACACGGCACAATCAGCGTGCGGCGTGCGTCGCTCCGACGTCGCCGTGAGCGCACCACATCCACCGACCCTCGTGGGGACACGACAGCATGAGCCGCCAGCCCAGCCTGCTCGACACGCCCGACGGCGCCCGGGGCGTCCGGGCCGTCAACATCGTCGACCGCATGCAGCAGGCCTTCCTGGACTACTCGATGAGCGTCATCGTCGGGCGGGCGCTGCCCGACGTGCGTGACGGCCTGAAGCCCGTGCAGCGGCGCATCCTGTACGCGATGTGGGAGGCCGGGCTGCGCCCTGACCGCCCGTTGCGCAAGTGTGCGCGCGCCGTCGGTGAGGTGATGCAGAAGTACCACCCGCACGGTGACACGTCGATCTACGACGCGCTGGTCCGCATGGCGCAGGACTTCACGATGCGCGCCCCGCTGATCGACGGACACGGCAACTTCGGCTCGATCGACGGCGACAACGCCGCAGCCATGCGCTACACGGAGGCGCGGCTGTCCGAGATCGCGATGGCGCTCCTCGACGGCATCAACGAGCAGACCGTCGACTTCGTTCCGAACTACGACGGCGACGACGAGGAGCCGGTCGTGCTGCCGGCCCGCCTGCCGAACCTGCTGCTCAACGGCTCGTCGGGCATAGCGGTGGGCATGGCGACCAACATCCCCCCGCACAACCTCGGTGAGCTGATCGACGCGTGCCTGCTGCTGATCGGCCGCCCCGAGGCGACGCTGGACGACCTGCTCGACAAGGTGCCGGCGCCGGACTTTCCGACGGGTGGGCGCATCGTGTCGACCGACGGCATCCGTCAGGCCTACGCGACCGGTCGCGGTGCGGTGACGGTCGAGGCGATCGCCACGACGGAGACGCGCTCGGGTGGCATGCCGCGGATCATCGTGACCGAGATCCCGTACCAGGTGAACAAGGCCACGCTGCTCGAGCGGATCGCCGACCTCGTCAAGAGTCGTCGCATCGAGGAGATCCGGGACCTGCGCGACGAGTCGTCACGCGACGGCATGCGCATCGTCATCGAGCTCAAGCGCGGCGAGAACCCCGCGCGCGTGCTCGGCAAGCTCTACAGGCACAGCGACCTGCGCACCAACTTCAACGTCAACATCGTCGCACTGCACGACGGCCAGCCACGCACCCTGGGCCTGCGGGACTGCCTGGTCGCCTACGTCGCGCATCAGCGCCAGGTCCTGACCCGACGGACCACGTACCGGCGTGACAGGGCGGCCGCCCGCGCCCATGTGCTCCAGGGCCTCATGGTCGCGCTCGACCACCTCGACGAGGTCATCGCGCTGATCCGGGCGGCGGCCAGCGCCGACGTCGCGCGCGCCCAGCTCATGGAGCGCTACGGCCTGACCGAAATCCAGGCGACCGCGATCCTCGACATGCAGCTGCGGCGCCTGGCTCAGCTGGAGCGCGAGAAGATCGCCAACGAGCTGGCCGAGCTTGGTGCCCTGATCGCCGAGCTGGAGGCGATCCTGAATGACCCCGCCAAGCTCGACCGGCTGCTGGTCACCGAACTGCGCGAGCTACGGAGAGCGCACGCCGACCCGCGGCGCAGCCGGCTCGACGACCGTGTACCAACCACGGACGACGCAGCCGACGACGCCGCCGATGTGCTGCCCCAGCTCGAGGCTCAGCCGGTCACGGTCTACGTGACGGCGGGCGCCGTGATCAAGGCGGTCAACCAGCGCCGCACCAGCACGCCCTACAGGGACCGCAAGGACCCGGTCGTCGCGGTGTTGCGTGCCACGACCGCCGACGACCTGCTGCTGGTCGATGCCGAGGGCGGCGGGTACCGGGTGGCGTTGGCCGACGTGCCGGTCGTACCGACGGGCCAGCGGGGTGTCCCAATAGCCCAGCTGTATGGCTCGCCCCCGGATGCGCCGATCATCGGTGCGGTCCACCTCGTGGACGGCACGGACGTCGTCACGCTGTCGGCCCAGGGCCTGATCAAGCGGTCGAGCGTCGACGAGTACCGCGGGCGCACCCAGCAGATGATCGCCGCTGGCGTGCGCGACGACGACGAGCTCGTCGACGTCACGGCGTGCACCGACGACGACCAGCTGCTCGTGGCCCACAGCGGCGGCCTGGCCATCCGGTTCGGCGCCGATGAGGTGCGGACGATGGGACGGCCGTCGTTCGGGGTCGCTGCGCAGCAGATCCCTGAAGGCCAGCGCTGTGTCGGCGTGTCGGTCATGTCGCCCGTGGACATGGCGTCCGAGGTCGTGACGATCGACGCGGACGGAGCGGGCAAGCGCAGCCCGCTGGACGACTACCCCATGCAGAAGCGCGGCGGCAAGGGTGTGCTGTCGGGTGCGGACCACCTGGCCTGGCTCGGTGCCGCCGCCGACCTGCACGTGACGACCAGCGACGGCCCGCAGGTCGTCCGCGCCGTGCAGCTCGACCAGGCAGGTCGCAGCAGGAGGCCGGTGGCGGCCGTGCCCGACCTGACCGGTCGCGTCGTGCCGGAGCGGCGTGGCGACGATGGAGCTCGCTGACATCGTCGCGCGCCGGCGGATGGTCCGCCGGTACCGCCCCGATCCGGTGAGCCCGGCCGCCGTCGAGCACATCGTCGAGATCGCCCGACGCGCGCCCAGCGCTGGCTTCGCCCAGGCGGTGTCGTTCGTCGTGGTCACAGATGCCGACGTGCGGCAACGCATCGCCGAGGTCTGCGACGAGCCGGACCACATCGCACGGGGCCGGGCGCCGTGGCTGTCGGTCGCGCCGGTCCACGTCCTTCCCTGCGTGCGCCCCCGTACGTACCGCGACCGGTACGCCGAACCGGACAAGGCGGGCGGTCGCGGCCCCGACGACTGGGCGGTCCCGTTCTGGTGGGTCGACGGGGGCGCAGCACTGATGCTGCTGCTGCTGGCCGCGGTCGACGCCGGCCTCGATGCGGGCCTGCTCGACCTCGCCGACCGCGAAGGCGTGCGCGCCCTGCTGGGGATCCCCGAGGACGTCGAGCCGGTCGGGCTGGTCACGATCGGCCACCCGGCCGACACTCAGCCGCCATCGTCGGGCACCCGCCGCCCGCGCCGCCCGTTGGCCGAGCAGCTGCACTGGCAGCACTGGTGACGCCTGATGTGCGCGATCTGGGGACGTGGCGTCGGCTCGGCGTTGGGGCGCGTCCCCAGCGGAGATGGGCAGCTAGGCTCGGGCGTCCACGGACCGGAAGCTCAAGGAGATCGAGCGGTGGCACTGCGCATGTCGACGTTGTTCCTGCGGACCCTGCGCGAGGACCCGTCGGACGCGGAGGTCCCGAGCCACCGGCTCCTGGTCCGCGCCGGCTACGTCCGCCGCGTCGCGCCGGGGATCTTTACATGGCTGCCGCTGGGCTGGAAGGTGCTGCGCAACGTCGAGCGCATCATCCGCGAGGAGATGGACGCCGCTGGCTTTCAGGAGGTCCACTTCCCGGCGCTGTTGCCCCGCGAGCCCTACGAGCGGACCGGGCGGTGGACGGAGTATGGCGACACGCTGTTCCGTCTGCGGGACCGGCGCCAGGCGGACTATCTGCTCGGCCCGACCCACGAGGAGCTGTTCACGCTGCTCGTCAAGGAGATGTACGGGTCGTACCGTGACCTGCCGCTGTCGCTGTATCAGATCCAGACCAAGTTCCGCGACGAGGCGCGTCCCCGGGCCGGGGTCCTGCGTGGCCGCGAGTTCCTGATGAAGGACTCGTACTCGTTCGACGTCGATGACGCGGGCCTCGACCGGTCCTACGACCTGCACCGTGCGGCCTACCTGCGGACGTTCGACCGCCTTGGCCTGCGCTACGAGATCGTGTCGGCGATGTCGGGCGCGATGGGCGGCTCGGCGTCCGAGGAGTTCCTGGCGCCGACCCCGGTTGGCGAGGACACGTTCGTCAGGTGCACGACGTGCGACTACGCGGCGAACGCTGAGGCCGTCGAGATCCCGCCGTCCAAGCCCGTGTCCGCCGACGGCGTACCTGCGGCGCACGTGGAGGACACACCGGACACGCCGACGATCGCGACCCTGGTCGACCTGCTCAATGCGCGGCACGACCTGCGGCGCGAGGACCGTGACTGGACCGCGGCCGACATGCTCAAGAACGTGCTCGTGCGCCTGCGGCACCCCGACGGCAGGACGGAAGCCCTGGCCATCGGCGTCCCGGGCGACCGTGACGTGGACTTCAAGCGCCTCGAGGCCGTCGTCACGCCAGCCGCCGTGGAACCGTTCGACGACGAGGACTTCGCCGCTCATCCGATGCTGGTCAAAGGCTACATCGGACCCACCGGGCTCGGCGAGGCGATGGGTGTGCGCTACTTCGCCGACCCGCGCATCGCGGACGGCACGCGATGGGCGACCGGTGCCAACGAGGCCGGGCGCCACGTCGTGGACCTGGTGGCCGGACGGGACTTCACCGCCGACGGCATGATCGACGTCGCCGACATCCGCGAAGGCGACCCCTGCCCCCGGTGTGACGGGACGCTGTCGATCGCGCGCGGCATCGAGATCGGGCACATCTTCAAGCTCGGCCGCCGATATGCCGAGGCACTGGACCTCACGGTGCAGGACGAGGCCGGCGGTCAGGTGACCGTCACGATGGGTTCCTACGGCATCGGCGTCTCGCGTGCCGTTCCCGCGATCGTCGAGCAGACCCACGACGAGCACGGCCTGTGCTGGCCTCGATCGGTCTCGCCCGCCGACGTGCACGTCGCAGCGACCGGCAAGGACGACACGCCGTTCGACGCGGCCGAGGCCCTGACCGCCGATCTCGAGGCCGCCGGCCTTTCGGTGCTGCACGACGACCGACGGGTACGTGCGGGCGTGAAGTTCAACGACGCTGACCTCCTCGGCGTGCCGACGATCGTCGTGCTCGGCCGCGGCCTGCAGCGCGGAGTCGCCGAGATCAAGGACCGTGCCAGCGGCGAGCGCACCGACATCGAGCTGCCCGACGTCGTGGCGTACCTCACCGACCTCGTGCGCAGCGGCTGACCTCGGCTGCCCGGCAGCGGCTGCCACGTCCGAGGTTGCGTGGCAGCTGACCCCGGCTGCCCGCCAGCGGCCGCCACGCTCGTCGTGGCATGCTGCCGCCGATGGCCCATGTCGACGTCTCCCACCTGCGGTACGTCCTGCCCAACGGCAGGGTGCTGCTCGACGACGTCTCGTTCCGGGTGGGGGAGGGGGCCAAGGCCGCACTGATCGGTGCCAACGGCACGGGCAAGACGACGCTGCTGCGGATCCTCGCCGGTGAGCTCACCGCAAACGGCGGCACCGCTGTGTCGAGTGGCGGCCTCGGCGTGATGCCGCAGTTCATCGGCTCGATCACCGACGGCAGCGATGTGCGGGACCTGCTGCTGTCGGTCGCGCCCACGCCGGTGCGTACCGCCGCCGCGGCGCTGGACCGCGCCGAGCTGGCGATGATGGACAACGACGACGAGCGCACCCAGCTGGCCTACGCAGAGGCGCTTGCGCGCTGGACCGACGTCGGTGGCTACGACGCCGAGCACGGTTGGGACGCGTGCTGCACCGCGGCGCTGCGACAGCACTACGAACGCGTGCGCTATCGCGCCGTCGTGACGCTGTCGGGCGGGGAGCAGAAGCGCCTGGTGCTCGAGGCGCTCCTGCGCGGACCCGACGGCATGCTGCTGCTCGACGAGCCGGACAACTACCTCGACCAACGCTCGGACCCGATTATCGGGCTGACCAGCGGTTTCGCCGGTCACAAGCAGCATACTTGCATAGCATGCCGCACTAGGTCAAGATATCGCCGATGCTCGACACCGACGACCTCCGCGCCCTCCTCGACTCGTGGCTATTGCGGATGGCCGCCGAACGCAAGGCTGACAAGACCCGCGCCGTCTACAGGATGGGTGTCGAACAGTTCCTCGACTGGTGCCACACCGAGGGCGTGAAACCGGCGCTCGAGCCCGACACCGTCGCGGCGTTCACCAACCACCTGCTCGACGCCGGCCGGGCGCCAGCGACCGCCAGGTTGCGGCAGCTCGCGGTCCGGCGGTTCTCGGCGTGGCTCGCCGACGAGGACGAGATCGACCACGACCTGCTGGTGAAGGTCAAACCGCCGAAGCTCGACACCGCGGTCGTCGACGAGCTGACCGACGACCAGCTCCGCGCGCTCATCAAGGCGTGCGCCGGCAAGTCCCTGTCATGCAAGCGCGACGAAGCGATCGTCCGGTTCATGTGCGAGACGGGCGCCAGGGCGGGTGAGGTTATCAACATGACCGTCCACGACGTCGACCTGTCCCGCGGGCTCGCGGTGATCCGCCGCGGGAAGGGCGGCAAAGGCCGACACGTCCCGTTCGGACCCGCCACCGGCGCCGCGATCGACCGCTACATGCGCGCCAGACGCAAGCACATCAAGGCGGACGGGCCGACGCTGTGGCTCGGCGAACGCGGCTACGGGTTCACCTATGCGGCGCTGTGGCGGTCGCTGCGGATCCGCGCCCGCAAGGCTGGGCTCGGCGACGTCCACCCGCACGTGCTGCGTCACACGTTCGCCGGCCGGTGGCTCGACGCGGGCGGTACCGAACAGGGGCTCATGGTCACCGCCGGATGGAGCAGGCGCGACATGATCGACCGCTACTCGCGTGCGACGTCCGAACGCAGGGCGG
This sequence comes from Euzebyales bacterium, assembly GCA_035461305.1. NCBI lineage: Bacteria > Bacillati > Actinomycetota > Nitriliruptoria > Euzebyales > Euzebyales bacterium. The sequence goes on from DATHVN010000099.1 coordinate 12,748, forward strand.
CCGACGAGGCGCGCCGTCTCGGGTTGGGGGACCTGTGACCCCGCCGCCTCACCAGCCCCGCCGATGCCGCCGATGCCGCCATGTGGTCGCCGCTGTCGTCCGCAGCGACGGCCGCCTATGGCTGGAGACGTTCGAGCCGGACACGGCCGCCACGAGGGCGCACGTGATGCTCGCCGACCTCGCGCGCAGCCAGGGCGGGTGAGGTTATCAACATGACCGTCCACGACGTCGACCTGTCCCGCGGGCTCGCGGTGATCCGCCGCGG
>DATHVN010000100.1 GCA_035461305.1 Euzebyales bacterium
TGCTCGCCGTCGAGGACGGCCTCGGCGATCCGCCGCTCGACCGTGGCCGGATGATTCCGAACAAGGTCGGCTTCGTCGTGATGGCTCTCGTCGCCGGGGCGGCGGTCACGTTCACGGTCGTGCTGCCGATCGCGGGAGTCGTCCTGCTGGTCGTGTTCGCGCTGCTGTTCGTCGCACTGCCGTTCTGGTGGACGCGTCGTTCGTACGCCCGCGCAGCCGCTGCCGGCCGGCCCACGGGCGTGCAGATCAGGGGTGCCGGTCACGGCTTGCGGTCCGCTGGCGACGTGGTGCACTTCCTGGCGCGCTGGCGCGTCTTCACGATCCCCGTCACGATCGTGCTCGCCGTCCTCGGGGTCATCGGGTTCACCAAGGTCGAGACCGCGTTCTCCTTCAGCGACTTCTTCTCCGAGGACAGCGGCTTCATCCAGAGCGTCGACCTGTTCGAGGAGAACTTCGGTGCCGGCGGCGGTGGTGACGACGGCTACGTCTTCGTCGAGGGAGACCTGACCCGGCCCAGTGCGCTCAGCGCGCTCGAGCAGGCGGTGGCCGACATCGAAGAGGCTGACGCGGCCGGGCGCGGGTTCCTCCAGCGCGACGTCGACGGAACGCCGGTGACCGGCGACGACGCGACGACGATCGCACGTGCTGCCGTCGCATCACAGACCGCACGGGCAGAGATCGAGGCGACGACGGGCGTCGCCGTCACCGACGAGGACGGCGACGGCCTGCCCGACGCACCGGCGCAGACGAAGGCGATCTTCGACCAGGCGTTCAGCCGGGGGATCACGACCGACGGCGGCTTCCTGGCGTTCCGGCCCGAGACCGTTCCCGAGGTCGTCCGGGACAACGGGGACGGCACCTACGCGACGCGCGCCATCATCGGGATCGAGTCGTTGACCGACGATCGGATCATCTCGGACGCGCGCCGCGCGCTCGACGACGCGGCGGCGGACCTCGAGCAGGGCCCGGCGGCCGGCGCGTTCGACCGGGTGGCGGTGTCGGGCACGACGATCACGCAGAAGTCGAGCCTCGACTCGTTCACCCGGGCCATGGTGTACGCGCTGCCCGTCGCCGTCGTGCTGTGCACCCTGTTGGCGTCGCTGTTCATGCGATCCCTGAAGTACGGGATCGCCGCAGTGACACCGATCCTGCTCGTGGTCGGGTGGATCTACGGGTTCATGTTCCTGGCCGGCTTCAAGATCAACGTGGTCACGGCCACGATCGCCGCGATCGCAGTCGGCGTGGGGATCGACTACTCGACGCATTTCACCATGCGGTTCCGAGAGGAGTTCGAGGGCGAGCCGAGCAGATTCCCCGCGCTCAGGCGCGCCGGCGAGGGCACGGGCGGCGCGCTCGCGATCTCCGCCCTGAGCTCGATCCTCGGGTTCGCGGTCATGGCGCTGGCCCCGATGCCGATCTTCGCCACGTTCGGCACCCTCACCGCGGTCATGATCGCGTTCTCGTTGACCGTCGCCCTGCTCGTCCTGCCGAGCCTGCTCCTCGTCGTGACGTTCCGGCGCACCGGCGAGGAGCGCGAGCGCCTGATCGATCTCATCGGCCTCACCGGCGAGGAGTACGACCCGCATGCGCGGGCGACTGCGGCACGCACCCGTCAGCCGACGAAGTGATCCCTCGGTGAGGAACCGTCGGGGAGCGCGAGGTTGGCGGCCCACACCGTGAGCGTGTCGGATCGACGGGACCGACCTGCCAACGCCGCGTCAACTCTGGTCACCTGGCGGTGCCACTCCCGAGTCTCGCCCTCGCCGCGGTCATAGCGGCCTGGCGCTGCCACCCACTGGTCGTACTCCGGCGCTCGTGTCCGGTAGAACGCACGCTGCTCCCCGAGCAGGTCATCGTCGTTCATCGCCAGAGCCTCGCGCACGGCCGTCGGTCCGGGGGGAACCCTGCGCCGATGGGCGCGGGTCGTCGACGCCGTGCGCCCGGATCGTCACTCGCTGACGACGGCCCGCAGCACGTCGATCCTGGCGGCCCGGCGGGCCGGGAGGACGGCGGCGACCACACCTGCCAGGGCGGCGAGCACCACGACCACGGCCAGGCTGGTCACCACCGTGACGGTGGGCGCGGCGTATCGATGATCCGTCGTGGTCGTCATGCCGCCTCCCGGCTCGTCAGCTGGACGATCATTTGTCGCGTGGCTACATCGTGCGCGTCGCCCGTGGTAGGTCCGTAGGGGCAAAGGTCATGGACCTGCGGCCCTTCCTGTCGTGGCCTCACGCTGCGCAGCGGTCGCCCCCTGCGCCGTCGTCGCGTCGTGCGCCGGTGACGACGACGGCGCGGCACCCGATCTGGCGGGCGCGCAGGTCGAGGTGGTGGCCGTCTGGCAGGGCGCCGAGGCGCAGGCGTTCGAGCGCGTCCTCGACCGGTTCGCGGACCGTACCGGCGCAACGGTAGCGTTCTCGTCCACCCAGGGTGAGGACATCACCGCCGTCATCGACCAGCGCTTGGCCCGCAGGCGATCCGCCGGATGTAGCCATCCTCCCCCAACCCGGCCTTCTGGACTGGTATGCCACGTCGGGCGACATCCTGCCCATCGACGACCTGGTCGGAGACGAGGTCCGCTCGGGCTGGGCCCCGGTCTGGCAGCGCCTCGGCAGCCGCGGTGACGAGCTCTACGGCGTCTGGTTCAAGGCGGCCAACAAGAGCCTGCTCTCGGTGCCCGACGCCGCGTACGTACCGTGCATCGCCGACCTCCCCGCTGGGTGGTCGTTCACCCGCCTCGACGTCAGCGACGAGGGCACCACCATCGATCTCGAATCCGCCGCGCCGACCGTGGCATTGAGGTGACGTTGAGGTCGTCGTGCGACGTGGGTGGCGCCACGCCGATCGCACCGAGCGACGAAGGCACCCGCACCTACCAGCTCGTCGAGTCGATCGATCCCCGCTACGCCGGCTACATAGTCGACGTCTTCCCCGGCGGCTGCGTCGTATCGAAGCTACGACTTCCAGCGGGGAGCGCACGTCGCACTGATCACTGAGCTTCAACAGGCCGTCGACCTCTACCCCCGGCGGGAGCTGCGCCAGCGGCTCGACACCGACCTCGGCATCACGCTCGACCCGTGACGAGCCGGAGCGCCCGCTCGGTCGCCAGGCCGAGGGCGGCGCCGCCAGCGACGTCAAGCGGCATGTGGGCACCCACGTAGATGCGCGAGGCGCCGATGCCGAGCGCGCCCAGCCCCAGGGGAGCCCGAGCCAGCGGGCCCACGTGGGGCGCAAGCGCGGCCGCCATCGCAACCGCCACGCCGGCGTGCCCGGAGGGGTAGCCGAGACCGGCCTGCTCGCGACCTAGCACCCGGGCGACCTCGACCACCAACGCGGGCCGCCCCCGCTTGGCGAACGGCTTGATGGCCTTGGAGCCGAGCCACGACAGTGACCCGACAGTCGCCACGCGACGGCCCAGTCGGCGCCGCCCCGTCGCAGCGACGGCAGCGCCCCGTCGCCAGTGACCCGCCCAGGCTGCCGAGCTGCATGACCAACCACACGGGCACGAAGGGCCGGTCGCTGAGACCGTTGAGCGCTGCGAACCCACGCGACTCGATTCCTCGCAGCCGGCCGTCACGCGCGACCCGTGCTCCTATCGCCACCGCGCCGGCGGCGACGACCAGAACACCGACGTCGCGTGCCGTGCGGCCTGATCGACAGGTCTCGCGGGGCTCGATGCGCGAGCTGATTCGCCGCACGTTGCCGACCGGTCGCCGCGGACCGTCTCGAACTCGCGACTGCGATGGTCATGTCGCCGGGTGGTGAGGTGGCTCACGCCCTGGGACTCGACCGCTCCTTCCTTGACTCGTTCGCCGCGAAGTGGCGGCCGGGATAGCAGCGATGTCGATGTCTCCTCGCCGGGGGGACGTCCCGTGGCGTGGTGTAGGAGGGTGAGAGTCCACCACTGAGGTGGGCCACCGGCGTGACCTTCGAGGTGTTCCTACCCGGTATCACGAAGGAGAACGCCGGTGACCCCTCACAGAGTCTGACCTGTCCGAACTGTTCGCCGCGCTCAACGCCCGCGAGGTGACCGACACGATTCGTTGTCCGCTGGAGTGATCCTTCAGCAGCTGATCGAGGCGGAAGCGAGCGCGTTCATCAGCGCCGCGCCGCATGAGCGCACCCAGGCACGCATCGCACAGCGCAACGGGCATCGCCCGCGGCTGCTGGGCCAGCCTGGTCGCAGGTCACACGCTCGACGTGAGCTGCCAGTGACCGCGCGGCCGCTCGGCGTCCTGCGTGAGCTGGCACGTGCGTGCCACGCGGCGGTAGTGATGGGATTCGGTACCGCCCCTGGTTACCCGGCGGCGCATCCCTCCGCGGTCAGGTAGCCGTCGACCACCACCAGGCTGGTGCACCGCTCGGTGACTATGGCTGGGGTTCCGAACGCGTCGTGCGTCGTGTTGGTGCGGACCTCGACGACCCGGTGGCTCACGACCGTGTAGCGGTTGTAGATCGGGTCGCCCTCGACAGTAGGCAACTCCACGTCCAGGCGGGCGCGGTCGTCCCTGGCGAAGGCATCCAGCAGGCACTGCTGCTTCTCGCTTCGGCCCGGCGGGCCGTCCTCCTCGTCGGCGTTGGTGACGACGTACGCGCCGCAGTCCCCTCTTCGGGCTCGGGCGCGGCGTTCTCCTACGGCGTGTCGCCGCAGGCGGCGAGGGCGAGCAGTGGTACGAGGAGGAGCAGGCAGCGGCGCATGCGCTCATGACGTCGCCGTCGCCCACCGAGGTTCCCGTGCCACGAACGTGGCGGGTCCCTGACGTACGTCAGCGCCCGGTAGTGGGGCACACGCCACATACCGCGCGCTCGTGGTCTAGCCTTCGTGTCGCGTCGGGCGGCTCACGGCCCCGGCGTGCAACAAGGGGGAACGATGACGCGCCATCGTCGTACCAGCCGGGTACTTGTCTCGATCCTGGCCACCGCAGGGATCGTCGCCACGCTCGGGGTGCCTGCCGGCGCCCATCCGGACCCTGGCGACGGTCACGTCCACGACGGCAGCCTGGACGGGCACAACGAGGAC
>DATHVN010000101.1 GCA_035461305.1 Euzebyales bacterium
CGTCGCTGGCGAGCAGATCGGACTCGCCGTCGTTGTTGTGCAGGACCGTGAGTGTGAAGTCGACGTTGTTCTTCGTGTTCGGGCGGGCGGCCGTGGCGGGCGCCACGAGACCGACGACCATGAGCACCGCAAGCAGGCTGCGGAGCCACGCCGCGCGGATGCTGCGCCGATGGGAACGCTGGGGCATGTGGGAGGACCTCCACGTCGCGTAGCTACAGCGGGGATCAAACCGTACGTGATGGGCGCCTGCCGCACGAATCCTGTGGAGCCTGGTTCCGCGGACTGCTGGAGGACCGGATCCGCCGATCGTCGATCCGGGCGGATGGACATGACGTGACGACGGCGTCGCGGTGGCACCCGTGCGCCGGCGACGGTATGGCAGGATCGCGGCCCAGTGCGCATCCGGCCACGGAGGGCTTCCACCTGTGACATACCGTGCCGGGGCGACGACGTGAAGCGTCGCCGCGCCGTCCTGACGGTGCTCGCGGTCCTGCTCCTGGCGGCCCTGCTCGCTGCGTCCGTCGCTGCACTGGTCGCCGTGCGGCGCCCGTGGCCAGTGACCGACGGCGCGATCGAGCTCGACGTGCTCCGCCGCCCGGTCGACGTGCGCCGGGACGGCTTCGGGGTGCCGCACATCTACGCCGACACCGTCGAGGACCTGTTCGCGGCCCAGGGCTTTGTCCACGCGCAGGACCGGTTCTGGGAGATGGACGTGCGTCGCCACACCACCGCGGGCCGGCTGTCGGAGCTGTTCGGCGCGGGCCAGCTCGACACCGACCGCGTGATACGCACGATGGGCTGGCGACGCGTAGCCGAACAGGAGCTCGCGCTCCTGTCGCCCGAGAGCGTCCGGATCCTCGAAGCCTACTCGTCCGGGGTCAACGCCTACCTGCGCGACCGCGGCACGTCGTCGATCGCGCTCGAGTACACGATCCTCGGCCTCCAGCGCCCCGGCTACGCGCCCGAGCCGTGGACCCCGGGCGACAGCCTGGCGTGGCTCAAGGCGATAGCGTGGGACCTGCGCGGCAACACGCCCGCCGAGGCCGACCGGGTCGCCTACACCGAGACCCTGTCACCGCCGGAGGTCGAGCAGTTGTGGCCGCCGTTCCCCTTCGACCTCCGCGAGCCGATCGTCAGCGACCCCCCGGCGTCCGCCGCGGCTGACGGGACGCCGCCGCCCGCGACCATCGGCGACGACCGGGTCCGCCGCCTCGTGACCGCCGCCGCGGACGCGACGGCGCTGCCGCAGCTGCTCGGGCCATCGGGGACCGGCATCGGCTCGAACTCGATGGCGGTGGCGGGCGACCGCACCGCCAGCGGCCGGCCGCTGCTGGCCAACGATCCGCACCTCGCACCCGGCCAGCCGTCCATCTGGCACCAGATGGCGCTGCATTGCCGCACCGTGTCCCCGGCGTGCCCCTACACGGTCACCGGGTTCTCCTTCTCCGGCCTGCCCGGGATCGTCATCGGCCACAACGCCCGCATCGCGTGGGGTCTGACCAACCTCGGCCCCGACGTGGCGGACTTCGTGCTGGAACGCGTCACCGACGACACCTACGAGTACCAGGGCCGGTCGGTCGCCATGGAGGTGCGCACGGAGACGATCCGCGTCGCGGGAGGCGACGACGTCGACCTGCGGGTGCGTTCCACACGGCATGGTCCGCTGCTGTCGGACGGGCTGGACAGCCTCGACGATGTCGCCTCCCGGGCGCCGGCTGGCGAGGGGCAGCCCGACCTCGCGGTCGCGCTGCGCTGGACCGCGCTGGAGCCGGGCACGACCTTCGACGCGTTGCCGGCGCTGAACGCCGCGGCGGACTGGAACGACTTCCGGGCGGCGGCGGCCAGCTTCGACGTGCCGGCACAGAACCTCGTGTACGCCGACGTCAACGGCACCATCGGCTACCAGGCGCCGGGGCGCATCCCCATCCGTGCCCCGGGGGACGACGGCCGCTGGCCGGTGCCGGGCTGGGACGGCGCGCACGAGTGGCGGGGCTTCGTGGCCTTCGAGGACCTGCCGAGCGTGCGCAACCCCGACGAGGGCTTCGTCGTGACCGCCAATCAGCCAGTCGTTCGTGCCGGCGCGGGTCCGTCGCTGTCGCGCGATCACGCGTACGGCTGGCGCAGCCAGCGGCTTCGTGACCTGCTCATCGGCGCCGACGACCTCACGCCCCCCGACCTGCTGGCCATGCAGTTCGACGCGCGCAACGGACTGGCCCCGACCCTCGTGCCGCTGCTGACCGCAGTGGACGTGCCGCAGGACGTCGCCGCGGCGCGCGATCTCTTCGTGGGTTGGGACCACCAGCAGACCGCCGACAGTGCTGCGGGAGCCTACTTCGCCGCGGTCTGGCGCCACCTGCTGCTGCGGACCTTCCGCGACGACCTGCCGGACGACGCGGTGATCGACGGTGGCGGCCGTTGGATGGAGGTGGTGAGACGGCTCGTCGCGACCCCGACCGCGTCCTGGTGGGACGACCGTGCGACGCCGCGTGTCGAGGCGCGCGACGACATGCTGCGTGAGGCGCTGGTCGACGCCCACGCGGAGCTGGCCGACCGTCTCGGTGAGGAGCTCGAAGCCTGGCGGTGGGGCGACGTGCACACCCTGACGCTGCGTCACCCGACCCTCGGATCGTCGGGCGTCGCGCCGATCGAGGCCGTCTTCAACCGCGGTCCGGTCGGTGTGGGTGGGGGCCCGTCGATCGTAAACGCGACCGCGTGGACCGCGAGCGCGGGCTACGAGGTCGACTGGGTGCCGTCGATGCGCATGGTGGTCGACCTGGGCGACCTCGACGCCTCCCGCTGGATCGACCTCACCGGCATCAGCGGGCACCCGTACCACCGCCACTACGGTGACCAGACCGAGCTGTGGCGGACCGGCGCGACGCTGCCGATGCGGTGGGATGCCGGATCCGTACGGGAGGCGGCGGTGGACCGGATGGTGCTCGTCCCCTCCGGGTCGCCGCCCTCGTGACGGCGCGGCTCAGCGCAGCCGCACCAGCCCCGACGGCGTCGCGGCCGCGTGGACCGGTACGTCGTGCCGGTCGCGCGGCACCGGTAGGTCGAGCACCTCGCCGTCGTGCAGCAGGACGCAGGTGAACGCCCGCCCGCCCAGCCGCGCGAGCGCTCGGTCGTACGAGCCGCCGCCCCGGCCCAGGCGGACGCCGCGGCGGTCGGCCGCCAGGCCGGGAACGAGCACGGCCGCCGCGCCGACCACCGCACCGGCGCCCAGGGGCGGGCCGGTGGGCTCGAGCAGCCCGCGGGAGGCCTCCGTGAGCGCGGCGTCGCCCTCGTGGACCGCCCAGTCGAGGTCGCCGTCGGGCAGCATGACCGGGAGCAGCACCTCGGTCCCGCGCTCGAGCAAGGCGTCCAGGAGGGGCCCGGTCCCCGGCTCCCGCCCTACCGACACGTACGCGGCGACGACGCGGGCACGGCTCACCTCGGGCGTCGCCAGCAGCACGTCGCGGAGCGCTCGGGCGGCGGATCCCAGGTCGCCCGGCCGCAGCCGGCGGCGGGCGTCGAGCACCCGCCGGCGGAGCGCCGCCTTGGCGTCGGCGAGGTCGTCGGTCCGGGCGCGGGTCACGGGCTCACGCTACGGCCCGGGATCGCTAGGGTGACGCGCATGAACCATCGCGTGACGAAGGCGGTGATCCCGGCGGCCGGCCTCGGCACCCGCTTCCTGCCGGCGACCAAGGCCACGCCCAAGGAGATGCTCCCGGTCGTCGACAAGCCCGCGATCCAGTACGTCGTCGAGGAGGCGGTCGCCGCCGGGCTCGAGGACGTGCTGATGATCACGGGGCGGAACAAGCGGCCGCTGGAGGACCACTTCGACCGCGCCTACGAGCTCGAGGACGCCCTGCGCGCCAAGGGAGACGAGAGCCGGCTGGGCCAGGTGCAGGAGTCGAGCGAACTGGCCACGGTCCACTACGTCCGCCAGGGCGACGCCATGGGGCTCGGGCACGCGGTGCTGTGCGCGGCGCAGCACGTCGGCGAGGAGTCCTTCGCCGTCCTGCTCGGCGACGACCTGATCGACCCGCGCGACCCGTTGCTGCAGCGGATGCTCGAGGTGCAGGCCGACATGGGCGGCAGCGTGGTCGCGCTCATCGAGGTGGACCCGGAGCAGGTGCACCTCTACGGCTGCGCCGCGGTCGAGCGGACCGACGCGGAGGACGTCGTCCGGGTCACCGACCTGGTCGAGAAGCCCGACGCCGCCGACGCGCCGAGCAACCTGGCGATCATCGGCCGGTACGTGCTGCACAGCGCCGTCTTCGACGTGCTCCGCGAGACCAAGCCGGGGAGGGGCGGCGAGTTCCAGCTGACCGACGCCTTGACGACGCTGGCCGGCATGCCGGTGGACGAGGGCGGCGGCGTGCACGCCGTCGTGTTCCACGGCCGCC
>DATHVN010000102.1 GCA_035461305.1 Euzebyales bacterium
TTGACGGCGATCATCGCGGCGACGCACACGCCGTACAGGACGGCCGCCACCACGACGTCCGACAGCGTGCGCGCGAGGCCGGGAGCCGACCCGGGTGCGTCGGTCACCGCATCAAGCGGCGCGCGCATGGCGTGACCGACGGCGGCACCGGCCCGGCGCCACCACCGCCGGTCCCGGCGACGGTGGGGATCGGCCGCGGTGGTGGCCGTGGTCCCGCGACTGGTTGGATCACCAGGCCAGCGAAGAACCGTCCGGCAGCGACCTCGTGCCCCGGTGGGGTCACATCCGACGCCATAGACGCCATACCTGAGTGCTACGCGGCCACCGGCCGTGCTCTGCGATGCCCAGCACGTCCGTCACGGCCCGGCCATTACATCGGCGACGATGATGAGCGCCCCTTCACGCGGTGCGCTCCGGTCGGGCGAGCACGGCCCGGTGCCTTCGCGCGCGGCGACATATCCGGACCCCATGTCCTGCGGCCCACGTGGCACTTCGTCGCGCGCGACGATCTGCGGTGGCTGCTGCGGCTGACCCGTCCCCGGTGCATGCGCGCAACCGCTACTGGTACCGCAGGTTGGACCTCGGCGCCGACCCCTCAGCCGGCCGGTCCCCGGTCACGGGCGTTCCTGATCCCGACGCACGACGAGACGATCGTCGCCTACCAGGATCTGCGCGTCGTCCTTGCACATCAGCCGCGGGTGCGCTGGATCGCTGGAGCGGGCGATCGTCATCGACGGCCACACCTACGGAACCTGGAAGCGGACGGTCACGGCGCGCTCGGTGACCGTCCTGGCGACGCTGTCCGGACCGCTCGGCGCAGCGCAGCGCGACGAGCTGGAGCGCGCGGTCCGACGGTTCGGGCGTTTCCTGCAGCGCGATGCCTCCCTGGAGGTGCGCCACGGCCTGTGACCGCCTCACGAATCGTCGGTGACGACCGCGCGATGCCAGGAGCGTTCCGCTCGCGGCGATCAGGGGCCTGATGTCCGGCGGCAGGTCGTCGAACCAGGCGCCTGCTGCCTGTGAGGCCGATCCCCAGGAGTTGGCAGGTCAGTGCGTTCGCGTTCCATCCGTGTCACGTCCGAGCCCGGGCGGCGAGGCCGTCGACGAACAGGTCGACGAGCAGCTCGAACCGTTCGTCGGCGTCGCCCAGGGTGAAGGTGCCGGCGACCGCCACGAGGTTGGGGAACCGGTCCCCGGGCAACGACGCGAAGTACTCACTCACGGCGCGCAGGAAATCGGCGTCGGGTTGTGGACCCTCTCCGGGCGCCTCCTCCAGCATGAAGCCGTTGACGACGACGGTGAGCAGGTAGGACCCAGAGACCGCAAGATCGTCGGACAGACCGCCGGCTCGCAGGATGGCGAGCACGCGTTCCGTGAATCGCAATGCGTTGGGTCCGACGGGGAATCGCCCCATGGAGACGCGCACGATGTCGCGGTGACGGGCGATCCCGTCGCGCATGGCGCGGGCCACGTCCTTGAGCTGCTCGGCCCACCTGTCGGGATCGGGATCGGGTAGATGGAGCTCGCCGATGACGTGGTCGAATACGAGATCGAGCAGTTCGTCCTTGCTGCCAACGTGCCAGTACAGCGACGCGGGGCCGGTCTCCAGTTCATCGGCGATCTTGCGCATGGACAACCCATTGAGGCCGTCGCGGTCGAGGATCGCCAGCGCGGTCTCCACGATCCGCTCGCGATCCAGCGGCGCGCGACGGGTGCCGGTCTCCCGCAGCCGCCGTTGCCACGGTGGCGGTGGCACAGGTTCCTCGGTTGCATGGGCGGAAGACTGATCAGTCATGGCACGAACATCGTACCATGCTAGAATGCTGTTCGAGTATACGAACAGTGTTCTAGTAGGGCTAGGAGCGACCGATGCACGCGACCCAGACACCAGCCGCCACGACCGACGAGCAGCAGATCCGCCGGCTGTACGACGGACTGCTCGCCGCCTGGACCCGCGGTGACGCCCAGGCGTACGGCGCGGGGTTCACCGCAGATGTCGACTACGTGCCCTTCGACGGCAGTCGGCTGTCCGGCCGCCAAGCGGTGGTCGACAGCCACGACCGCCTGTTCCGCGGCGTGCTGACCGGTTCGGCGCTCGTGGGTGGGGTCGAGACGGTCCGCCACATCGACGCCGACGTTGCCGTCGTGCACGCCTTCGGGTCCGTGCTCATGCCGTGGCGTTCGAAGCTGCCG
>DATHVN010000103.1 GCA_035461305.1 Euzebyales bacterium
CATGTGTGGCCGGTTCGTCGCAGCGGCAGATCCCGATCACCTCGCCGATCTGTTCGACGTCGCGGACCGACGGGCCGATGAGCTGCCGGCCAGCTGGAACGTCGCGCCGACCATGCCGGTGTACGCCATCGCCGAGCACCGCGACACCCGCTACCTCGTCAGCTTCCAGTGGGGCCTGGTGCCGACGTGGGCGGATGATCCGAAGGTCGGCTCGCGCATGATCAACGCACGCATGGAGTCGGTCGTCGACAAGCCGGCGTACCGCACCGCCCTGCAACGCCGACGCTGCATCATCCCCGCCGACGGCTTCTACGAGTGGCACACGGACGCGGCCGGCAAGACCGCCTACTACATCCACCGCGCCGACGGCCGCGCGCTGGCCTTCGCCGGCCTGTGGGAGGGTTGGAAGCGCCCGGACGACACCTGGCTGCGCACCTGCACGATCATCACCGGGGCCGCCGACGGCCACCTCGCCGAGCTGCACCCGCGGATGCCGATCGTCCTGCCGTCCGACGTGTGGACGCCGTGGCTCGACCGGGACGAACGCCGGCCCAGCGCCGCGCTCGGCATGCTGTCACGACCCGACACCGGGCCGCTGGTGTGGCACCCGGTGAGTGACCAGGTCAACAACGTCCGCAACGACCACCCGGGACTGATCGCCGCGGCCGCCGGTCACTCCGAGACGTCGACGTAACGGGCGCGCACGATCGCGTAGACGCCGAACAACAGCAGTCCCAGAGCCACCAGCGTGAGCAACACGGTACCGAACGGCTGGGACGCCACCTCCTGCAGCGCTGCGTCGAGGCCCTTGGAATCCTGCGGATCGAATTGCACGGCGGCGCGCAGAACGAAGATGCCGACGAGAGTGAAGACAACAGCACGGGCGGCGTGCCCGACCACGCCGATCCGCTTGATCCAGACGCGCTCCGTCGGGCTCAGCTGCTCCTCGTGGAGCTCCTCCATGAAGTCGGTCGTGAACGCCTTGTACGCCTGGTAGATGCCGACGCCGATGATGATCAGCCCGACCAGGCCGACGAGGAAGACACCGCCTGGAACGTCCCGCATCACGCGTGCGGTCAGGGCCTGCTGGCTGTTGCCGCCGCCTCCGCCGTTGCCGAACGCCGTGCTGAACGCCAGGAACGCCAGTGCCGCGTACATGACCGCGCGCACGATGTAGCTGGCGCGCATCACCGCGTTCTTGGCGTCGCTGTCCTCGCTGCCCTTCTCGGTGAAGAACTGCGTCAGCCGCCAGGCGGCGTAGGCGATCAGGCCGAACCCGACGAGCGCGACGAGGACCGTGCCGCCCGGCTGCTGGGCGAGTGTCTGCAGCGCGCCAGACTGGGACGTCTGCTGGCTGCCACCGGTGCCGAACGCCACCTGGATCGCGAGCACGCCGACGAGGCCGTACAGGACGCCGCGTGAGATGAGCCCGGCCTGGGCGAGGCGCCGCCGCCTGTCGGTCGGAAGGTGGGCGAGTGCGGTCATGGTCCAGGCCTGTCGATCGGTGGCGCGCGCATGCGCGTCACGGCTCGTCGTCGGAGCGTTCGGCATCGGCCGCGCCAGGCAGCAGCCGATCCAACCACTGGTGCAGGACGCGTCGCGCGGTCCCGCCACTGTCGTCTGACAACCACACGGGCGGCGCCGTCGTGTGCATCGCCGGCAGATGCTTCCCCGTCACCGCGTGAAAAACCTTGCCGGCCATCGATTTCGCCGGTTCGCGCTCGCCGTCGGTCAGGTCGACATCGATCTGGTAGACACCCCGCTGACGCTCGGTTCGAATCGGGCCCAGGCGGTCGAGCACCGCCAGCATCGCGAGGTTCTCCCCCAGCACGTACGCGCGGAACGTGGTGATCCCGCGCTCCCGCGCCGCGTCGGCGAGCGCCGCGAGCAGGATCGTGCCGAGGCCGCGTCCCTGGTAGGCGTCGAGCACGGTGACGGCGGCTTCCGCCACCGTCGGCTCGTCATGGAGCCGGACGAACCGGGCGACGCCGATGCCTGGGTGTTCGGGATGGTCGAGGTCGATGGCGACCCACGCGACGTGGTTCACCTGATCGACCCTCGTCAGGTAGTCGAGCTGCCGGTCGTCGAGCTCCTCGATCGCGGAGTGGAAGCGCAGGTAGCGCGACCGGGTCGACAGGCGCTGGAAGCCCTCGATGAACTGCTCCCGATCGTCGGGATCGACCATGCGGATGAGCACCCGCGTGCCGTCGCGCAGGGACGTCTCGATCGTCTCGCCGCCGGTCACCGTCCGCCCTGGTGCCCCGCGGTGCGCAGAGTGCCGGCCGGGCTGCGCGCGTCCAGCCCGAAGCGCCGATCGGGCGCCCGCGTGCCGTCGAGCAGGTCCGCGACGTACGCACCCAGTGCCGGCCCGTGCTTGAACGCGTGCCCCGACCCGCCGCCCGCCACCCAGACCGTGTCGCCGTCCAGCGGCGCGATCAGGAACTCGGTGTCCACGGTCGTCGTGTACTGGCACGTGCGGGTGCCGGCCAGCGGCGCGCCGGCCAGTGCCGGGAACCGGTGACCGAGGATCTCGCGCGCGGCGTCGACGTGGGCGGGCAGCGCCACCCGGTCGTCGGTGTCTGGATCGAACGGCGGTCCCTGACGGTCCGACGAGCACTTGAAGCCGTGGCCGTCCAGGTCGCCCGTGCCGTACGCCGCACCGGCGAAGTCGACCCAGGCGGGCACGCGGTCGCCGCGCCACGCGGGGCCGGCGGTGAACCAGCAGGCATCCTGCTGGGTGACCGTCAGCGCGAGGCGGCCACCGAAGACGACGGGCAGCCAGGGCCCACACGCCCACACGATCCGGTCGGCGTGGAGCGCCTCGTCGCCGATGAGGACGGCGTCGCGTTCCGGCCGCGCAGTCACGCCGTCGCGCACCACGGCACCCAGCGCCGCCGCGCGGGCCACGAGTGCGCGGGTGCCGACGGCGGCGCGCAGCACACCGGCGTGCGGCTCCCACAGCCCGAACGCCAGGTCGTCGGTGCGCACCGACGGGAACAGCCCGGCGATGCGCTCCTCCGCCAACCGCTCGAAGGGGATGCCGAGCTCGCCGAGCACGGCCTCGCTGTCGGCCTCCCACCCCTGCCGGTCGCGCGCGAACCACACCAGACCTGTCTCGACGAGCACGTGGGCGCCGGTCTCGTCCTCGAGCGTCCGCCAGCCGTCGCGCGCCGCCCACGCCAATGCCGTGTACCACGGCTGCTGACCGTGGCTGAACCGCAGCAGCCGTGTGTCGCCGCCCGAGGACGCCCTGCCGTGGCCGGGGGTCGCAGCCTCGAGCACCGTGACGTGCCAGCCACGGCGGACGAGCGCCAGTGCCGTGGCGGCACCGATGACACCCGCACCGACGACGACCGCGGTCGGGTGGTCAGCCACGATGCACCACCACGGGCTCGATGTCGTCGGCAGGCGTGAACCCCCACACCTGACCGTAGAACGACAGCTCCACCTCGAGCGCCCGGCGGATCGATGCCGCGCGTCGCAGGCCGTGTCGCTCGCCCGGAAACGTCACGTAGGCGTACGGTGACCTCACCGCGTCGAGCCGTGCCACCATGGCCTCCGCCTGCGACGGCGGAACGATCGGATCGAGCTCGCCCTGCAGGATCAGAAGCGGCGCCGTGATGCGCTCGACGTGCTCGATCGGCGAACGCTCCGACCACGCAGCCGGATCGTCGCCGATCAGCCCGTCCAGGTAGCGCGACTCGACCTTGTGGATCTCGGCGGCGAGCAGGCGCAGGTCGGCGAGCCCGAACAGGCTCACACCGGCGGTGAAGTCGTCGACCTGTGTCAGCGCCGCGAGCGTCGTGTACCCACCGGCGCTCGGCCCGCGGATGGCGAGCCGGTCGGGGTCGGCGAGCCCCTCGGCCACCATCCGACGGGCGACGCTGACACTGTCGGCGACGTCGACGACGCCCCACTGCCGGCGCAGCCGCTCCCGGTACGCGCGGCCGTAGCCCGTCGATCCCCCGTAGTTGGGCGCGACGACCGCGAAGCCGCGGGACGTCCAGAACTGCACGTCCAGCTGCAGGCTGCGCATGACCTGACCGGTTGGTCCGCCATGCACGTCGACCAGCAGGGGCGGCGGGTGGTCCGACGGTCCCGCATCGGGATGGGTCGGCGGCCAGTGGACCGCGGGGACGACCCGCCCGTCATCGGCCGTGACCGAAAGGTGCCGGGGCGTCGCCAGGTACACGTCCTCGACGTCCATCGGCCCCGGTGACGCGACCACCCGGTCGCCGTCCGAGCCGACACGCCAGCGCCTGACCTTCGGCAGGCCGAGGTCGGTGGCCGCGACCAGCGCAACCTCGTCGCCGTCGGCGGCCGGCGTCGGATCGCACAGCAACGGCGTCAGGGCTGACGGCTCGAGCGTTCCCGCCCGCGTGTCGAGCAGGTGCAACCGCAGGGCGGCGTCCCGGTTGACCAGGCAGGCGATGCGGTGGTCGTCGACGAGCGCGTACGTGCCGAGCCCCAGTTGCCACAGTGGCAGCCCGAGCTCTGCCTCCTCCCGCGTCAGCTGCTCGAGCCGATCGTCGGCGACGCGGTACAGGTTCCACCATCCGTCGGCGTCGCTGACGAGGTGGAGCACCCCGGACGGGCTCCAGGCCGGTTGGAAGATCGCGGTGTCCCGGTCCCCGGCCACGACCTCCGCGTCGATCACCCGACCACCACGCAGGCGGCCGGTCGTCAGCACGGTGCGGTCCCACGGCATGTCGGGCTGGTCCCACGACAACCACGCCAGCATCGAGCCGTCCGGACTGATGCGCGGCGTGGCGAAGAAGTCGCTGCGATCGACGAGCACCTCCGGCGCGCCGTCACCGGCGGCCGGAAGAGCGACCACGTCGTTGTGCACACCGTCGTCGGTGTGGCGCTCCCGGACCACGGCCAGCCATGACCCGTCGAGTGCCACCTCCATGTCGGCGTAGCGGATCGACCGTGGAGTCGGCGCGGGAGGCGTGACGGGCGTGGTCGTGCCGTCGGGCAGCCGGCGCCAGACGCGCTGGTCGTCGCGGTTGGCGTACCACACGGTCCCGTCCCGCACGGCGAACGGGCGACCGCCGTACTCGTGCACGAAGCTGTCGACGTCGTGACCGTCCGTGGTGTGCTCGACCGTGTCGGAGCCGTCGGTCCCGGAGCACACCACACCCCGCCCGTCACCGGACCGCCGCTCCTTCAACCACCACAGGCGTCCACCGTCGAGCAGTGGCCACGCGTACCTGGTCGCAGCACGCGCGACGAGCTCCGCCGTGATCGGCGAACGCCACACACCGTGGGGCGTGTCCGCATCCATCCCTGTGCCGCCTCGCTGTCGCCGGTGCCATGGACTAGCATCGCGCATCTCATGGTCACGGTCCCACTGCAGGTCCACGCGGTCGAGGCGGCGGCCGATGTGCTGCGCGGCGTCGCGCATCGCACACCGGTCCTGACCAGCACGACGCTCGACGAGCGGGTCGAAGCCCGGGTGTTCGCCAAGGCCGAGTGCTTCCAACGGGTCGGCGCGTTCAAGTTCCGCGGCGCATACCACGCGATCAGCCGCCTGACGGACGAGCAACGTGCGCGCGGCGTGGCTGCGTACTCGTCGGGCAACCACGCGCAGGCGGTTGCGCTGGCCGCTGCATTGCACGGCACGCCGGCGACGATCCTGATGCCTGAGGACGCACCGGCGACGAAGCTCGCGGCGACGCGCGGCTACGGCGCCAAGGTCGTGACGTACGACCGCTACAGGGAGGAGCGGACGACGCTCGGCGAGGCGCTCGCGGACGACGGCGGTTTGGCGCTGATCCCGCCGTTCAACCACGTCGACGTGATGGCCGGACAGGGGACGGTCGCGCTCGAACTGGTCGAGCAGGCGGGCCCGCTCGACACCTTGGTGGTCTGCGTGGGCGGTGGCGGGTTGATCTCGGGGTGCGCGACGGTCGCGAAGGCGCAGGACCCACCCGCGCGGGTCATCGGTGTCGAGCCGGAGGCGGGCGACGACGTGACGCGGTCGCTGGCGGCCGGGCACATCGTGGAGATCCGGACGCCGCGCACCATCGCCGACGGCCAGCAGACCACCGCACCCGGTGAGCTGACGTTCGCCGTCATGCGCGAACGGGTCGACGAGATGGTGCTGGTGTCCGACGTGCAGATCGTCGACGCGATGCGCTTCGCCTTCGAGCGGATGAAGATCGTGCTGGAGCCGAGCGGCGCGAGCGCGCTGGCTGCGCTGCTCGCCGGCGTCGTCGATGTCCGTGGTCAGCGTGTCGGGGTGGTGCTGTCGGGCGGCAACATCGGCGCGGACCGGTTCGCCGCACTCGTTGCCGGGGCTTGATCCCGACCCGCGGAGAGCCCGACAAGCAGCTCCTGGGAGCCAGATCACCCATGCGGTGCGCGGGCTCCCCCCGGACAGCGTCCGGCTCGCCCACGAACGGGGCCGGACATGCGTCACGCCCCGCCACGGGCGGGGCGTGTGACGACGACCGGTGCCAGCCGACCGTCGCGCGAAGTGGACGCCGACTACGCCGGTGTCACGTTGCTCGCCTGGGGGCCCTTCGGGCCCTCGGTCACCTCGAACTGCACGCGCTGTCCCTCGTCGAGGGACTTGTAGCCGCGCATCTGGATGGCGGAGAAGTGCACGAACAGGTCCGACCC
>DATHVN010000104.1 GCA_035461305.1 Euzebyales bacterium
TGCGGCCGTGCGGCTGCAGCCGTAACCGTGCGCCATGCTCGAAGCCGAGCAGTGGGTCGTCGGTGCCACGCAGAAGCGGTAACACTGCTCGGTCTCCGCGGTGACCGGCCGCCGTCGTCTTCGTCAGCTCACGTGGGCCGACGGCGGCGGCACTAGCCAGGAGTCAGACGCCAAGTTGCGCAAGGCGATGAACAAGCGGGACCGAGGTTGGGGGGCGTCGCAGGTCTGGCGCGTCAGCGGGCGTAGGTAGCGTGCAGCTGCCCCCGCGCGATGAACCGGTCGAGCAGCAGGAGGTTCCACTCGACGAGCGCTTCGGTCCGCTCGCTGCGACTCCGAGACGGAGACCGCCATGATCGGCTGGACGTCGCGGACGCCCCAGACGCGACGTGGTCAAGCACCTCCAGGTAACGGTCCGCGAAGGTCATCCACGCGTCACCGACCTGCAGCATCGACGCGAGCACGCTGGCCAGCGACGACTCCTTCCGTGCGACCTGCCCGAAACCGGTGCGCGTCCACCCGTACCGGGACTCCCACCGGATGAGCTGTGGCGCCGCCTGTTCGGCGAACGCCGGGAACCCGGCGTGGTCGCGTACACGGGTCCACAGCTGCGCGACCTCGTCGGATACGACGACCTTCGCGGCTTCCACGGGATCCTCGGAGCGGAAGTAGTCGACGTCGCGGACCTCGCACGCCAGATCGATCAGCGCCTCGACTGCCGCAGCGGCCGAGGCTACGCAGAGCGTCCCGCGCGTTCGCGACCAGCCGTCGGAACGTGAACCGCCACCGCGACCGTTCCTTCGGCGACACACGCCCGGTCACCGGCCATGTAGGCGCCGGAGCGCGCCAGCGCGACGAACTCGCGCACCTCGGCGAGCACCGCGTCCGGATCAACGTGATCAGCTTTGGGGTCCCGACGCTGCGGCCTCGGATCGGGGTCGAGTTCGGCCTCGATGCGTTCTCGCATCTTGGCGGTCCCGCGCCAGTAGAGGTTCCACAGCGCCTTGCGGAGGCGTTCTTCGTCGAGCGGAGCGATATTGGCGAAGAACTGTTCGCGGTTCATCCGGTTCATGTTGGGCCAGACCGTAGCGGATCCCGCGACGGGCACGACGTTGCCATCCTGCTGTTGCGCTGCAACGATGCTGATCAGAGCGAGCAGAGGCTGGCGTCGGCGAAACGTGGACGAGGATCGGGAGCGCTCGCAGGCCGAAGTGGACCGTCTGCGTCGTGAGAACCAACGGCTGCGTCAGCTGCTGGGGCTGGGTCCGGGCGACCCGCTTCCCGGCGGGCGCGCGTCGAGGCCGTCGGCGACCGCGCTCCCGCTGGACCAGCCGAACCGAACCATCGACGCACGATCCAGCGAGGTTGCGCTGTTCCGGTCGCTGTTTCGCGGTCGCGACGACGTGTACGCGGTGCGGTGGAGCAACCAGCACGGCGAGTCCGGGTATGTCCCCGCGGTCGCTGGCGGCTGGCGCAAGGACCGGCCCCGCAAGCAACGTCGCCATCTGGCGCTGACGGACGACGTGATCCGCGCTCATCTGGAGGGCGACGAGACCATCGGGCTGTATCCGCTGCTCGAGGATGATCACTGCTGGCTGCTCGCAGCGGACTTCGACGGGCCGAACTGGCGTCTCGACGCGCTGGCCTACCGGGATGGAGCCGCGGAACACGGAGTGCCGGCGTATCTGGAACGCAGCCGCTCCGGCGACGGCGCGCACGTGTGGACGTTCTTTTCGGAGCCCGTCACGGCAACCGATGCGCGTCGGCTTGGCACCGGTCTGCTGCGCACGGCCATCAATGCGCGAGCCGAGCTGGCCCTGGACAGCTACGACCGGCTCTTCCCAAGCCAGGATCTCGCGCCACGCGGGAGCTTCGGCAACCTCATCGCGCTTCCACTGCAGGGACGCGCCGCCCGCGACGGCAACAGCGTCTTCCTCGACCACAACGAGCTGTCGCCCGTCGAGGACCAGTGGCGTCTGCTCGGCCAGGTTGATCGCGTCATCCCGGCGCTGCTGGCTACCGCGCTGCGCCGGCTTGCCCCCATGCGCACCGGGCGGGACGAGGCCGCCGCGTGGCGCCGGTCGGGCCGACAGCCCAAGGGGCCGGCACGAATCGCGGTCACGGCCGATGCGCGGCTGCGCGTGGACAAGTCCGGGTTGTCGACATCGATGCTGGCCGCGATCAAGCATCTCGCGTCCGTGTCGAATCCGGAGTTCTTCGCCAAGCAGCGGCTGCGGCTGTCGACGTGGCAGACGCCGCGGGTCATCCGTGCCTACGACGAGGACCTGACCCACCTGCACCTGCCGCGCGGCCTCCGCGCCGAGCTCGAGGAGCTGGCCCAGCGGGCCGGATCGACCCTGGACATCCAGGCCGCGTGGCCCAACGTCGAGCCACTCGACGTGGCCTTCCGTGGCGTGCTCACGGCGCAACAGCAGGACGCCGTGAGTGATCTTACCGATCGAGATCTGGGTGTGCTGGTCTCGCCGCCGGGAACCGGCAAGACCGTGATGGGCTGCGCGCTCATCGCGGCGGCCGGCGTCCCCAGCCTGGTACTCGTCTACCGCAAACCGCTGCTGGAGCAGTGGCGCGACCAACTGGGTTTCCTGCTCGGTCTGGACGCTGACCAGATCGGACAGCTCACCGGCGGACGCGACCGCCGCTCTGGCGTGGTCGACATCGCGACGGTGCAGACACTGGCGCGACGCGACGACGTCGCCGAGCTCACCAACCGGTACGGACTGCTGATTGTCGACGAGTGCCACCACGTGCCCGCGGTCACGATCGGTGAGGTCGTAGGCCAGATCCCAGCACGCAGGGTGCTCGGTCTGACCGCGACCCCCTACCGGCAGGACGGACTCGATGCCCTGATCGCGATGCACTGCGGACCGATCCGCCACCACCCGGGGAAGGCTCCGACGGGCCTGAAGCTCCGGCTCGAGGTCCACGACACCCGCTTCAGGTTCCCCAGTAGCGAGCAAGCTGCCATCCAACAGATCTTCACCGCGTTGGCCGAGGACCCGCGACGCACCCGGCAGATCGCGACGGACGTCGCTGACGCGGTCGCCGCAGGTCGCCGCTGTCTGGTGCTCAGCGAGCGCAAGGCCCACCTGGCCGCACTGGCCAACGAACTCCGTGAGCATCGTGTCGACGTGGTCGTGCTGCACGGCAGCCTCAGCCGTGCTGACGAGCAACGGACGATGGACCGGCTCGAGACGATCGCCGACCAGCCCGTGGCCGTTGTGGCCACCGGCCAGTACGTCGGGGAAGGCTTTGACTGTCCACCACTGGACACGCTGTTCGTCGCGTTCCCCCTCTCGTCGAAGGGCAAGATCGTCCAGTACGTCGGTCGGGTGCTGCGGCCCTTCGACGGCAAGCACACCGTCCTCGTGCACGACTACCACGACGCCGCGGTGCCCGCGCTCAGCCGCATGCACGACAGGCGCCGGAAGGCCTACCGCTCGCTCGGGCTTGTCGGACGCGACGACCACCAACCCCAACTGTCTCTCGACCTGTGAACTTGGCGAGGTCGGCCGTCGCCGGCATCATGTCGTCGGGCGACAACATGACCAGGACCGTCAACTTCACGCACACTTGGAGCACTTTGCAGCTTGAACTTGACCGCTATGGTCAAGTTCGTGTCAACGACGATGGACGTGTTGTGCGAGCTGGCCGAGCCGCAGGCCGGGTACTTCACGACCGCGCAGGCCACCGAGGCGGGCGTGTCGAGTCGGGCGCTGTACCAGCGCACCCGCCGTGGCGACATCGACCACGTCCGCTACGGGCTGTACCGGCTGCGCCGCTTCCCCGCGCACCCGTTCGAGGATGTCGTCGCCGCCTGCTCGTGGGCCGGCGGCGACAGCGCGGCCAGCCACGAGATCGCACTGGCGGTCCACGGCATCTCCGACTCGATGCCGTCGGCGATCCACATCACCGTGCCCCGCCGGTACCGCGGCCGTCAGGACGGCGTCGTCATCCACCACGCCGATCTTCCCGACACCGACCGCACCCGCGTCGACGCGGTGCCGCTGACGACCATCGCCAGGACGCTGCACGACGTCGCGGCGACCCATGACCCCGCGCTGGTCGAACCAGCCGTCGCGCAGGCGGTCGCGCGAGGCACCCTGCGTCGTCGCCAGCTGCGACGGTTGGTCAGAGACACCCCGAGCCTTGCACCGATGGTCGTCGGCGCTGGCCGAGGAGTAGGTCACACATGGGCGCGACGGACTCATAAAGCGATCGTCGTGACTCGGCGCCTGGATGTCCTCGCCGGCTACGGTCACTCCGATCGCCGTCGCGGTGACCTTCGACCCTCGGTGGCGCTGCTCCCGCGCCGCGGATAACGGGCCACTCTTGTGCAGCATGCGGTGGACATGCAGAACCGTCTGCGGAGCGAGTCCCTGACCGCGGCGGCCGCCGGACTCTTCGAGCTCGTCGTACAGCGAGTCGAAGGTCTCGACGGTGACGTCCTGCAGACGGACGGCGCCGACGTTACTGCACCACGTACGACTCGACCTGGTCGCGCACCGTGGTCCAGGTGTTGAGGCTCACCTGGCCACGGTGCCCGCGCGCACTGCGCTGACTCTTTGGCTTGCGGATTGGGAGCCAGTCCTCACGCAGGTAGTGCGCGACAGTCTGCGCGGAGCGATCGACGTATGAGCCGGTGTCGAGGTCCCGCAACAGCTTGGTGCGAGCCTGCTCCGCTTCGGTCTTGGTCGTCTAGCCCGAGGACCAGTCTCGCCGGCGCTTGCCCGTGAGCGGGTCATGGCCGCGGTCGATGACGACCGAGTAGGTCTTCGACCGCTTGATGATGGTCGCCCGAGGCCTCACGCGGACTCCGGGTCGTCGCCCGGACGGCGTGTACCGGACAGCCGACGGCGTGGCGTACGTGGATGTGTCGGGCGACGTCGCCGCGCGGCAGGCCATCTGATGCCGCGTCGCACCCGTACCTCGAGGTGCCTCGGTCGAGCAGTGGCGCGGACGCACCGAGTCCTTCCGCCCGCCGCTGCGGGGAGCGTGTCAGATGATAATCGGGTCTGCCGTGCGCGAGCTGACTGCGCTGGCTTAGCAATGCCGCGACGTACAGGGCGACGAGCGCGACGATGAACATCATCGGTACGAGACGCCAGGCTCTCGGCGCTCCGACGGAGCGCGTCACCAGAACGTCCAAGATCGCTCCCAGATCCTGTTGACCATGGACTACGACACCCGAGTCGAGCGCACCAGACGTAGGCGGTCTTCGAGGCAGATCCGCGTATCACGACGGTCGCAACACGCTCCTCGTGACACAACATCCTCGCCGACCGACCGCGCGCCCGGGAGCCAACTGAGCAAGACGCGGAACAAACGACGTCGGTCGGCTTTACAGAGGGAGGACGTCATGACCTCCGAGACGATCGGGTTGCTGGCCGCGATTCTGTTCCTCCTCATCGCCGTCGTCGGCGGTGGCTTCACCGTCAAGGAGCTCTCGATCCCCAGGGTGCCCAGCACGGCGCGCATCCTCGCAGGGCTACTTGGCGTGCTGTTCGCCATGCCATTCGCGCTCAGCCAAGCGAGGCTCGACGGAGGACCCGAGGAACCGTCGAAGGTGCATCTGTCGGCAGCACATCCATCGCAAGGTACCCAGGACGGCGGTCAGGCCGTGCTGTGGGCGGATGACCAGCCCGACATCACCAAGGACTCGATCCAGTTGCTCGAGCTCGAAGCGACGAGTCCGGACCCCGATCCGGCGGTGGGTGATCGCATCACCATCACGTTCACCATCAAGAACGTGGCTCAGACACGCCGCGAGCTCGCCTCGACGTTCGTCGGCGCCCGCGATCCCGCCGACGAATGGAGCGACTTCGGCGAGGGCAATCAGTCCCGAGTGCTGCAGCCAGGCGAGACGCTGTCGGTGCGAACCTCGCTGATTCCCAATGAGCCAGGCACTTGGAAGCTGTGGCCGTGCTACGCAGTCGCGCACGACGACGGAGAACGCCTGTGCCCGGATGAGTGGCGAGCCTTTCCCATCGATGTGATCCAGTAGCGCATCGCAGAGCGCGAAAGCTGCTTCGACCCGTGACGAGCGGGGCGACTCGCGGAGCGCCCTCACAGGATTCCAGCTCGCGTCAGCTCATGCCTCGAGCATCCCCTGATGTCAGCCGTCCGGTCGCGTTGTGGTCGCGAGCAAGCAGATCCGACAGCCGGAGAGGCCGCGCATGGCAGGCTTTACCATCCTCAGGGCGTGGTCGCGGCTTGCCAGTCTGGTGCTTCGGCGATGGCTACGCTGTCGGGGACCTGGACCGAAATGTGGACGTGCACGATCTTCCAGCCGGCGGGTTCGCGAACAACTGCCGTCAGACGGGTCGGGAGCCGATCACCCTCCGGCAGAACGAAGACCGGGTGGTCGATGACCCAACCGAACCCTCCGTGGCGGAAGCCCTGAGCATTACTGCCCTCCACAGTGACGCCTCCGCAGGCTGGGGAACGCCTCTCGCCAAGTTTCGCGATCACCGAGCCAGCGGTCGGTCCCGATGGCCATCGCGACGGAATCGGATGAGACGACGTCGTCGAATGCCGCCACCGTCCCCAGCTCGATGGCGTTGTAGAAGCGGGTCACCGCCGCGGGCTACCTCGCTCGATCGTTCCATGCCCGGCCCTCCAGACGGGTGGGTCCATGGATTCTGCCATGGACCCACGAGCGTGAGTGACTGGCAGCAATGGGCAGATGAAGCCGGATCCAAAGCCGTGGGGCAGTCGACCGCGGCTCCGAGCCGCGCATGACGGGTAACCCTCACGGTCGAGCAACCGTCGGGTATCGGCTTCGGCTGCGCGGGACGGTGGCGGTGAGATGGCTGCGGCCGCGCTGCGAGCGGTCCGCCAGCCCGGCGCTCCAAGGATGCGGCACGCAGCCCCTTTGCGCCGCGGCGGTCTAGGTCAAATGATCGCGTGTCAGGGCCCGTCGAAGGCAGCCAACGCGTCGGCATCGCTCACGTCGACGTCGACCCGGTGCAGGGTGTCGGATGCACGGTCGAAGACGCCGAGTGTCCCGTCGACGGTGGCGAAGAACACGAAGGCACCGTTGGGGCTCCACGTCAACAGCCGCCGCGACACCAACGCCGCACCGTCGGCGACCGTATGGACCGCCCGAACGTCGAGGTCGGCGATCAGCAGCGACGCGGCCGTTGTGTTCGCTGCGTCGGTCAGCAACGCGACAGCGCGGTCCTCGGGCGCCAACACCGCGGCGAGGACGCGGTGTTGGGTGTGCAGGCGCTCACGACCCCTGCCGGACGGATCCAGCACGTCGATGGTGTGGCAGCGGTCGCGGCAGACGACGGCGACACCGGCGCTGACGGCGAGCACATCGCGAGGCGTCGACTGCGTCGCGCCAGTGTCGGGGTTCCACCACCGCAACACGCCGACGTCTTTCAGGAGCAGGCGATCACGGCGTCCGGCGATCGGGCGTTGGTCGGCCGGGACAGGTGTGAACGGCAGTATCTCTGTACCAGCGAGGTCGACCAGACGCACGCGAAGGTCGGCGCCGGGCCGAAAGCTCGTGTCGTCGACGAGCCAGAGGTGGTCACGCGACGCCGGTAGAAACCACCACGACCGG
>DATHVN010000105.1 GCA_035461305.1 Euzebyales bacterium
CGCCCCGGCAGGTCACCGTCGTTCGGTGGCACGACGTCGGTGTGGCCGACCAGCAGCACGACCGGCCGATCATCCAACGGCCTGCCGACGACGAGCGAGTTGCCGATCCGGTCCACGTCCTCACCGCCGCGCTCGTAGCGCGCGGCGAGCCAGTCCGCGATCGGCTTCTCGTCGCCGGTGACGCAGGGCCGGTCCACCAGCTCGATCAGCAGTCGCACGATCCGATCGGTCGCTGCGCCCACCATCACGCCCCTGCCTGCGAGGCTCGCCCGACGAGTGCCCGCCGCTGTCCGGGAGGGAGGGTGGCCCGGTGCATGGTGGGTCGGTCGAAGCTCCGGGCACACACCGTGAGCGGGTCGACACGGCGACGGCGAGCCCTCATTCGCCGACGCCGTGCTCGCGAAGCGCGTCGTTGAGCGACGTCTTCGTGTCCGTCGAGCCCGACCGCTGCCCGACGATCAGTGCACAGCTCAGGTGGAACTCGCCGGCGGGGAACCGCTTGGGCCGGGAGCCGGGCAACACAACGGCGTTGGCCGGCACGCGGCCGCGGTAGGTGACGGGGTCGGCGCCGGTGACGTCGATGATCGGCACCGAGGCAGTGAGCCGGACCCCGGGACCGATCACTGCACCACGCTCGACCACGACTCCCTCGGTCACGACGCAGCGCGAGCCGAGGAACGCGTCGTCCTCGACGATCACGGGGCGAGCACCCGGCGGCTCGAGCACCCCGCCGATGCCCACGCCGCCGGCGAGGTGCACGTTGCGCCCGATCTGGGCGCACGAGCCGACGGTCGCCCACGTGTCGACCATGGTTCCGCCGCCGACCCACGCACCGATGTTGACGTACGACGGCATCAGCACTGCGCCGGCTTCGACGTATGCGCCGTGGCGCACGACGGCGGGGGGCACGACGCGCACGCCCGCCTGCTCGTACCCGCGCTTGAGGGGCACCTTGTCCCGGTACTCGTAGGGACCCACCTCGATGGTCTCCATGGACCGCTGGCGGAACGACAGCAGTACCGCGTGCTTGAGCCACTGGTTGACATTCCACCGCGACGCTCCGTCGTCGTCGGTGCCGGCCGGCTCTGCGATGCGCACCTCCCCACGATCGAGCAGGTCGAGCGCCGCGTCCACCGCATCCCTCGCCTCTGGGGTGTCGTGGCCGCCGTGGTCGTACGCGTCGTCGATGATCTTGCGGAGGGTCTCGAGCTCGCTCATGCGTGATCCAGTGCCTTTCGGTCCATGTCGGGTCATCGACGCTGGCGTGTCAGTGGCCCGGGAGACGCCCGCCGGCGATCGCGGCCGCCCAGGCGTCGACCGCGGCCCCGCACCCGGCTGCCGAGGGCACGAGCGCGAGCCGGAGCCAGCCCCGGCCGCCGCGCCCGAACGCCCGGCCCGGCGAGACGACGACACGTTCGCGCAGCAGCGCCTGGGCGTACGCCATGTCGTCGCCGCCCGGTGCCGCCATCCACAGGTAGAAGGTTGCATCGCTGCCGCTGACCCGCAGGCCTGCGCGGTCTGCGAACGCCAGGATGATCGCACGCTTGCGTTCGAAGATCTCCCGGCGGTCAGCGACGTGCGCGTCGTCGGACCAGGCCGCGATGGCGGCACGCTGCACGAACTCGGGGCTGGCGGTCCCGATGTTGGGTCGCAGGACGCGCTGGGCCGCGATCAGCCCGGCGTCACCGACCAGGGCACCGCTGCGGTAGCCGGTCATGCCGGAGCGCTTCGACAGGCTGAAGGCGACCAGCACACCGGATCGGTCGTCGCCGGCCGCCTGCAGCAGCGAGGCGGGTGGCTCGACGCCCGGCGGGTGGATGTCGACGTAGCACTCGTCGCTCGCGAGCACGATGTCGTTGCGCCGCGCCACGTCCAGATTGGCACGATGGAGGTCGAGGTTGACTGTCGCGCCGGTCGGGTTGTGCGGGTAGTTGACCCATGCCAGGCAGGCACGGTCCAAGCGGTCGCGCTCGAGCGTGCCGAGGTCGAGCCGCCATCCGTGGGAGGCATCCAGCGTCACCGGATCGCTGTGCCCGCCGGCGAACCGGAACCCACGCTCGTAGACCGGGTAGCCGGGGGTGCCCCAAAGCACGCTCGTGCGCTGACCGCCTGCGTCCAGCAGGCCGAGCGGCAGGTGGAAGATGGCCTCCTTGCTGCCGGCGGTGGGCAGGACCTCGCGGTCCGGGTCGACGTGCACCTTGAAGCGGCGCTCGACCCAGGTCGCGATGGCCTCGCGCAGCTCCGGCAGGCCCCCCGCCGTCGGATACTGGCTGATGGCGGACAATCCATCGACCAGTGCGCTGCGGATGAACATGGGGGTCGGCTCGGTGGGATCGCCGATCGAGAAGTCGTGCAGCGGTGCGCGGTCCGCGGCCAGCCTGCGCTTGAGGTCCTGGTACGCGGCCAGCGGATAGCCGCCCAGCTCGGAGAGGACGGGATTCATGTGGTTTCCTGTCCGGCGGAGCCTGTCCACACCTCGGTCGGGGACCGGGCTCCACGGTCACTGTCCAAGTGGGCCTCCCGCCTGTCGGCCACGGGGCCGGGCCCGGCGGAGCCGGTCCACACGCAGGTCCCTTGGGCCGGATGCCCTATGGTCCCTGTCCCAGCGGAGCTGGTCCCACACTGATCCGTGGAACAGGGCCGGGCCATGAAGTTTGTCTTGCCATCCAGCGGAAAGCATGCGATTCTACCGTGTTCGGGTAGACTATTTAGGTCGGGAACCTGACTTTCTTGGGCGAAAGTGCCCGCCAATGGGAACAACGTACCAGAGAAGAGTGTTGGACAGATTGTGAAGACGAGCACAAGGCGTAGAGAGGATCGCGCGATGGATGTCCCGGAGGACCTCCTCGACCTCTACTTCTCCGAGCTCGGTAAGGTCCGGCTGCTGACCGCGGAAGACGAGGTCAGGCTGGCCAAGACCATCGAGGCGGGACGCGAGGCGCAGGAGCGACTCGACAGCGGAGAAGTCACAGCGAAGAGCGAACGGCGCACCCTCGAGCAGCAGGTACGCGACGGTCAGGCGGCGTTCGACCACTTCGTGGCGGCGAACCTGCGACTGGTCGTCAGCGTTGCCGCGCAGTTCTCCAAGCGGTCGACCCTCGACCTCGGAGAGCTGATCCAGGAGGGCAACCTGGGGCTGCTGCGCGCGGTCGAGAAGTTCGATTGGCGGCGCGGGTACAAGTTCTCCACCTATGCGACCTGGTGGATCCGCCAGGCGATCCAGCGTGGCGTGGCGGGGTCGGAGCGGACCATTCGCCTGCCGGTCGCGCTCCACGACGCACTGGTCAAGGTGCGTGCGGCGAGCGCCCGCCTGGAGGCCGAGACCGGGCGCGAGCCGACGGTCGACGAGCTGGCGCAGGCGACACGGCTGACCACGGACAAGGTACAGCGTGCGCTCGAGGGCGACCACTCGATGACCTCGCTGGACCGGCCGGTCGGCTTCGACAGCGACGCCAGCGATCTCGGTGAGTTCGTGGCCGTGTCGGACGACTCGCCCGCCGACGAGGTGGTCGAGCGGACCTTCATGCAGGATCTGTTCGAGCTCGCACGCGACCGCCTGGACGACCGCAGCTGGTACGTGCTGCAGCGCCGGTACGGCCTCGACGGGCGCCAGACCCTGACCCTGGACGCCCTGGGCAGGGAGCTGAGCCTGTCGCGCGAGTCCGTCCGCAAGATCGAGAATCAGGCGCTGTCGCGCCTGCAGGAGGAGCTCGGCGTCAGCATCGCCGCCTGAGCGACCGCACCGCACCACACCGACGACCCGCGGCCCTTCGCCGCGGGTCGTCGCCGTCGGCGGACGATCCATGGCATCCTGCAGCGGATGCCGACCATCGCCGCGCCGGCGGGGCCGCCGCTGCACACCACGCTGCTGGCCTCCGACCACGTGCGCGTCGCCGACCGCATCGATCTGATCCCGATCACCGACCGCGCCCGCCGCGGGTCGGTCGCGACGCGGCCACGCCGCGGCATCGTGCGCCGTGCCGAGCCCGGCCCACACGGGCCGCTCGTCTACGACGCGACGCAGACCGGCGACCGGGTCACGGTGAGCGTCTGGGGACCGGAGGCGACGGCGCCGGAGGATCGCGCGGCGGCACTGGAGGCCGCCCGGGGGTGGATCGGGCTGCACGACCGGCCACCAGACCTCGCCGACGTCACGGCCGGGCATCGGGCGCTGCACCAGGCCACACTGCGGGTCGGCACGGTCCGGCTGTCGCAGCTGCCACGGGTGCAGGAGGCGGTGGGCCGCGCGATCCTCGGGCAGCTGGTGCAGGGCATCGAGGCACGCCGGTCGACCGCGCAGCTCGCCGCGCTGCGGGGCACGCCGGCCGGCGGCGACCTGTGGAGCTGGCCGACCGCGACCGCGCTCGGCCAGACGCCGGCGCACGCGATGCGCCGCTGCGGGATCAGCCTCAAGGGCGCGGTCGCCATCCACCACTGCGCGGTCGACGACCCCCAGCTCGAACGGGTCCGCGACGATCCCGGCCGGCTCGACCGCCGCCTGCGGGCGGTGCCCGGCGTCGGTCCGTGGACCAGCGCGGAGACGCGCTTCGCCCTGGGCGACCCCGACGCCGTGAGTGTCGGTGATCTTCATCTGCCGACCACGGTGTGCCACGCGCTGGCCGGCGCATCCGGCGACGCGTGCACCGACGAGCTGATGCTCGAGCTACTCGAGCCATACCGCGGGCAGCGCGGCCGCGTCATCCGGCTCGTCGTGCTCGCTGTCGGTCGGGGTCTGTTGCCACGCGCCCGTCGTCGGGCGCCGCGGGCCGCGCTGTCGGCCCACCGCTACTGGTGACGACCTGCTCGGCGCGTCGGGCGAGCGTCGTCGCCATCGTCGGGAAGATCATCCCGTGGAACGGGACGAGCACCCACCAGTAGAAGCGTCCGAGCAGGCCCTTGGGAACGAACAGCGCGCGCTGGTGCAGCACGCTGCCGTCGCCGTCGCCGACGATGCGGAACTCCAGCCATGCACGTCCTGGCAGGCGCATCTCGGCGAACAGCCGCACCAGGCCCGGGCCGTCGGCGTCGGGCCGGCGGACCGCGACCACCCGCCAGAAGTCGAGCGCGTCGCCGACACGCAAGACATCGGGGTCGCGACGTCCACGGCGCAGCCCGATGCCGCCGACGACGCGGTCCGCGATGCCGCGCAGCCGCCAGGCCCAGCCGTGGCTCGGCCAGCCCCGGTCGCCGCCGATCCCGCAGACCGCGTCGAACAGCGCGTCCGGCGACGCGGCCGACGCCGCGGTACGGGTGTCGGCGTACATCGTCCCACCACTCCAGTGCGGATCGCCGGGATCCGGTTCGGCTGGTCCGCGATCGGCCAGGTCGGCCTCGCGCCACGACGTCTCGACCTCACGGTCGCGGACCCGCGCGAGCGCCAGCCGCAGTGCGCGGCGGTAGCCGATGCGCTCACCCGGCACCAGTTGCTCGATCGCGGTCGTGCCACGCTCCGCGACCGCGTCAACCGTGAGGCTGTCCACCAGTGGCCGCGCGATGGACGCCGGCACCGGGGTCACGAGCCCGACCCAGTGGCTGGACAGCCGCGGCGTCAGCAGTGGCACGCCGACGATGATGCGACGCGGCAGCTCCGCGACCTCCGCGTAGACCCGCATCATCTCGCGGTATGTCAACACATCGGGCCCGGCGATGTCGAAGGTGTGGTCGTCGCCGTCGTCGACGGCCAGCACGCCGATGAGGTAGTGCAACACGTCACGGATCGCGATCGGCTGGACCCGCGACTCGACCCACCGCGGTGTGACCATCACCGGCAGCACCTCGACAAGGTTGCGCAGCATCTCGAACGACGCGCTGCCCGAGCCGATGATCACCGCGGCACGCAGCACCGTGATGGGCGCGGCGCCCTCGCGCAGCACCTCACCGACCTCGGCACGGCTGCGCATGTGCTCCGACGTCGCCCCGCTCCCGGTCAGCCCGCCGAGGTAGACGATGCGCCGCACGCCCGCATCGGCCGCGGCGCGTGCAACGGTCCGGGCGATGCGCCGGTCGCGCGCGGCGAAGTCCGCACCACCCCCCATCGAGTGGACCAGGTGGTAGACGACGTCGATGTCGGCGAAGGCCGGGCCGAGGTCGTCGGGGTGGAGCAGGTCGCCACGCACCACCTCAGCGCGGTCGACCCATGGCGTGTCGCGCAGCTTCGCAGGGTCACGCGCCAGGCACCGGACGGTGTGGCCCGCGTCGAGCAGGCGGGGCACGAGGCGACCTCCGACGTAGCCGGAGGCACCCAGCACGAGCACCCGCAGCGGTCCCTGCACGAGGCAACGCTATACGCTGGGGTGTCTGGATACCGTCGGCGCCACTCAGGGCTGACGCGTTGGCCTACCGCTGGCGCTGCGCGAGGCACCCACGCGTGCCTACCGCTGGCGCTGCTCGAGGCACGTCTGCACGTAGGCTGGGGAGGCGATGGCCGATGACCCGTACCGCGTCCTCGGTGTCGAGCAGGGCACCGACATCGCACAGATCCGTCGGGCGTACCTCGCCCAGCTCCGCGCGAACCACCCTGACGTCCGCCCCGGCGACGCCGCCGCGGAGGAGCGCACGCGCGAACTGAACAGTGCGTGGGAGCAGGTGCGAACGCGTCACGAGCGCACCTCATCGGGCCCTCGTCCACCCCCGCCGCGCACCCGCCCGACCGCTGCGGCCTACTCGCACCACCAGCGCGACTTCCGCACCGCGTTCACCACGGCGACGCTACGGGTCGCGCTGATCGTCCTGGCGCTCGGCCTGGTGCTGGTCGCGTTCGCGCGCTGACGGGCTGGGGGCGCGCGCTATCCCAGGCCCAGCACGTCGTCGCCGCCGTCACCGGGCGTCGCCATGTCGACCGCGTGCTGGAGCGGGCGGAGGAACGGCAGCGCCGCCGCGTCGAGCTGCTCGGTCGGGCTGAACTCCCCCACCCGCCCGTCCTGCAGCGGCGCAGCGGTCACCCACGTGCCCCGCTGGCGCGCCCCGTAGGCCACCACAATGACGTCGACCGCGCCGTCGTCACCGGCCACCAGCTCGGCCTCCGCGATGAAGCCGAAGCATGGGGCGTCCGCCGGGACCATCCTGTCGGCGGCGAAGTGGGACAGCACGAGGTGGCGGTCTTCGTCTGCGTCCGGGAAGCCGTCGAGCGTCGCGATCTGCGTCTGTCCGGGCAGTGGCAGGACGACGGCCGAGGGCACGGGTGAGCCGTGCCGCGCGACGAGGTCACGGGCGGCCTCCTGGCACAGCTGGCGCAGCTCGTCCAGTGTCACACGTGCACCTCGTCCAGCGCGGTGCGCAGCCGCCTGATCGGACCGTCCAGGTTGCGCTCGGCCGCAAAGCGGTCGGCGGCCGCATCGTCGCGCTCGCCCGGCTGTCGTACGAGCTCGACGTCGGTGCGCAGCGGCACCACGTCGCGCATCGCCTTGACGTATGGCGCGGCGTCGCGCAGGCGCTGCCCCAGCCTGGGCGTCTGGGCGTCGGCGTCGTCGATGAGCGCGGCGAGCGTGGGGTACCGCTCGATCAGCCGTTGCGCGGTCTTCTCGCCCACTCCGGGGACGCCGGGCAGCCCGTCGGACGGATCGCCGCGCAGGATCGCGAAGTCGACGTACCGCTCGGGAGCCACGGCGTAGTGCTCGCGCACGGTCTCGGCGTCGAAGATCCGCAGCTCCGAGACGCCGCGCAGGGTGTAGAGCACCCGCACGACCGGGTCGCGCACGAGCTGGATCAGGTCACGGTCGCCGGTGACGATGTCGACCCGGTCGGGCTCCTCGACGTCGGCGCACAACACGGCGAGGGCGTCGTCGGCCTCCCACCCCGGCGCCTCGACGCACTCCTGGCCGAGCGCGGCAAGCACCTGCCGGACCAAGGGGAACTGCTCGGGCAGGCCGTCGGGGTCAGGTGCCCGGTCGGCCTTGTACCCGGGATACGCGGCGACCCGCCCCGCGGGACGCCAATCGGCGTCGAAGACGTGCATGACCTGTGTGGGCCGATGGTCGGTCACGAGCCGGGCGGTCATGTCCAGGTAGCCGCGCACGGCGTTGACGGGCCGGCCGTCGTCGTCGGTGATCGAGTCGGGTAGCGCGAAGAACGCGCGGTACATGAGGCTCGACGTGTCGAGCAGCAGTAGACGTCTCATCACGCGTAGCCTAGGCGTCCGCGTGGGATGGTGAACCCGGACCCGCTCCACCGTCCCCAGAAGAGGTGTGCCGTGACCGACGTGCTGCTGTGGATCTCGGGAGCGTCGTCGGGCATCGGGGCGGCGCTCGTCGAGACCGTGCCCTACGACGACGTCCACATCATTGACATCTCGCGCTCCGGCGGCACCCCCGGCACAGAGCACGTGCCCGCGGATCTGGCCGATCCGGCCGCGTGGAGCGCGATCGATGCCCACTTCCATGCCCGCCTCGAGCACTTCAACGGCCGGCATGTGACGTTCGTGCACGCCGCGGCGGCGCTGCAGCCGATCGGCTTCGCCGGTGAGGTCGACCCGGTGGCGTACCGACGGACCGTGCTGCTCGACGCCAGCGCGCCGCTGGTGCTCGGCGACGCGCTGCTGCGGGCGCTGGAGGCGTCGTCATTCGACGGGACCGCCGATCTGGTCTTCATCTCGTCGGGGGCCGCGGGGCGGCCGATCGAGGGGTGGTCCGCATACTGCGCGGGCAAGGCGGGCCAGGACATGTGGGTGCGCACCGTCGGAGCCGAACAGCAGCGCCGCGGGAAGGGTCGCAGGCTGCTGGCGATCGCGCCCGGCGTCGTCGCGACGGCGATGCAGGAGCAGATCCGCGCGACCGACGAGCACGACTTCCCCGACGTCGGACGGTTCCACCGGCTCCACGCCGACGGCCAGCTGCTGGACCCGCTCGACAGCGCCCACCGGGTCTGGGCCCTCGTCACCGGCGATGCGGCTTCGGGCGCGGTGCTGGACGTCCGCGACCAGTGAGCACGGCCGACGCGGCGCTGCCCGACGCCTTCTTCGTCCCCGACGGCGAGCTGTTCATGGGCACGGCGGCGACGGCCGGTCCGTGGGACCAGCGCAGCATGCACTTCGGCCCGCCGGCCGCGCTGCTCGGTCGCGCCGTTGAGCACCAGCCTGCGGCCACGTCGCGTCGCGTCGTGCGCGCCACCTTCGAGATCCTGCGTCCCGTGCCGGTCGGCGCCGTGCGGGTCCGCAGCAGGGTCGTGCGTGCCGGCGGACGAGTCGACCTGGTCAGCGCCGTGCTCAGCGCCGACAACGGCACCGAGCTCGCCCTGTGCCGCGCCTGGCGCATCCGGGAGCACGAGATCGACCTGCCGTCGACCAGCGGGTCAGAGAGCGCCGCACCGGCACCCGCCGTACCCGGAGACGGGCGCACGACCAGCTTCTTCGAAGTGACCGCGGACGTCCACTACGGCACTGCGATGGACACGAGGTTTCTCGCGGGCGCGTTCACCGAGCCTGGTCCGGCCGACGTGTGGATGTGCATGCGCATCCCGCTCGTCGCCGGCGAGACACCGTCGCCGCTGACCAGGGTGCTCGTGGCCGCCGACTCCGGCAACGGCGTGTCGGCGATCGCCGATCCGCGGAAGCTGCTGTTCATCAACCCCGACCTGACGGTCCACCTGCACCGGCACCCGACGGGCGAGTGGGTGCGTCTGCGCGCCCGGACGGTCATCGATCGCCTCGGATCGGGCCTGGCGACTTCCGACCTCTCCGACGCCGAAGGGCCCATCGGGATGGCCCTGCAGAGCCTGTTCGTAGACGATCGCGGCTGACCGCGCACGGATCGGGTGCGGTCCACTCGGGTGCGGTCCACGCGATGGGTGGGGACCGGCCCGGGCGAGCCACCGACGTCGATGGCGTCGTCCGACCGCCTGACGGACCGTCACCACAGGAACCGCCGCTGCTAGGGTCGACGGCATGACGGACCGGCGGATGACGGCCAGCCAGCGGCGCAGCCAGCTGCTCGACGTTGCCAAGGAGGTCTTCGCCGAGCACGGCTACGACGGCACGAGCGTCGAGGAGATCGCCGCACGGGCATCGGTCTCCAAGCCAGTCGTCTACGAGCACTTCGGTGGCAAGGAGGGCATCTACGCCGTCATCGTGGACCGGGAGAGCACACGCCTGCTCGAGATGATCACCTCGCGGCTTGGCCCCGACATCGGCGCACGGGAGCAGATCCATGCCAGCGCGCTCGCCTTCCTCGACTACATCGAGGCCGACCCGGCCGGCTTCCGTGTCCTCACCCGGGACTCACCGGCCCGCCTGGGCGGCGGTGGCATGGCGCGCCTGCTCGGCGACGTGGCCGACAAGGCCGAGGAGCTGCTGCGTGGCTTCTTCACCGGGTCCGGCGTCGACCTGGAGGCCGCACCCCTGTACGCCCACGCGCTCGTCGGGATGGTCGTCCACGTCGGGGGGTGGTGGTCTGACGAGCGCACACCGTCCAAGGAGCGCGTCGCGACCTACCTGACCGCGCTCGTGTACCACGGGCTGCACCGTCTCCCGCGTGACCCAGCGAGCATCCCGCTGCGACCTTCCGCGCGCGTCCGCTGAAGGACCTGGCCCGCTCGCTTCGGAACCGGCTACGTCGGTCCGGCCTGCGCCGCAAGGGCCACACTGTGGCCACCAACGGGTCCGACCCGTTCCGTTACGGCCCCGACTACGGCCCCGACGTCGGCGAGCTGCAGGTGACCGTCGTGGCCGCCGCCAAGTGGAGCTGACCCACGACGTGCTGGCGCGACACCGATCAGGCACGTGCGGTGGCGCGCTCACGGCGGGCCGCTCGCTTCTCCTCGTACCGCGTGGCCTGCGCATCGAGCGTCGACAGGAACGCGCCCAGCTCCTCCCGGGCCTGCTCCGCCCGTGCGTCCAGCCCGGTCACGTCGAACAGCTTCAGGTGGCGCAGCAACGGCCAGACGATGTCGTCGTGGTGCACGCGCAGATCGTAGATGCCGGCCTCAGCGATCTGGACCGACATGCGACGGAAGTCGTCCATGACTGCGCCGGGCATCTCGAAGTCCTCGATCTCCGCCTTGACCGCCTCCACGACCGCCGACGGGTTGACCTGCATGGCCGCGGTGAGGACGTCGCGGTAGAAGACCATGTGCAGGTTCTCGTCGGCCGAGATGCGCGCCATGATGCGGTCCGCGACCGGGTCGCCGGAGTAACGCCCGGTGTTGCGGTGCGAGATCCGCGTGGCGAGCTCCTGGAACGCCACGTACGCCATGCCCCGCAGCGTGTCCTTGTTGTCGGTCTCGTAGCCGTCCTCCATAACCTGCATACGGCCACGCTCGAGTGCGACGGGGTCGACGTTGCGGGTCACGACCAGGTAGTCGCGCAGCACGATCGAGTGCCGGCCCTCCTCGGCGGTCCAGCGGTGCACCCAGTTGCGCCACGCGCTGTCGGTCTGCCCGAACATGCGGTAGACCTCGCGGTGGTAGCTGGGCAGGTTGTCCTCGGTCAGCAGGTTGACGAAGAAGGCCGTCCGGGCGACGCCGTCGAGCCGCGGCTGGTCCGGAGTCCACGGCTCCTTGTCGAAGTCCCGCCCCTCGCTGTAGGGGACGTACTCGTGTGGGAACCACTCCTGCGTCATCGTCAGGTGACGGTTGAGGAGCCGCTCGGCCACCGGTTCGAGCTCGGCGAGCATCTGGGTCTCGTCGTACCTGGGGACATGGTTGCTCACGAAAACGACTCCTCGTGGTCTTCGGGATCTGGCGTGGCCGGTCGACGGCGTGCACCGAACGCTCCATCGACGTAACCTACGCTTGCGTAACCTACGCCACCGTAGGTCGGCGGGCCGGCGTCCGCAAGCCGCCGGCTGTGATCCGGGTGGTGATGGAGCGATCCCGGGCTTACCCACGCGTCCTGCGGCGGGTGCGGTGCCCACAGTGCAGGCAGACGTGCCACAGCGCGTCGCCGTCCTGGTCGAGGACGCGCCGTCGCGGTTGCATGCGACGCAGCGCGTGGCCGACGTCCACAGGCCGGGCCGGCGTCCGCCCGACCACTCCGTCGCCCGCGACCGCTGACGCCGTAGCTGCGCCCGCAGCGCGCGCAGCCACGCGCCGATCAGCACCGCCACCAGCACGGCCGCCAGCAGCATCGTCCACTCCCCTGCGTTCCGAGTTCCAGACGGACCTGCCGACCCCGGCGGCAGCCGGTCACCACCGACGTCTAGGATCCACTCGCATGGAGATGGTGCCCGACACGACCGTCGTCACACGCCGATGACCGCCATCGAGATCGCGGGGGGCGATCCGCTCGACCGGCCGGCCGGCACGCTCGTGGTCGGGGTGTTCACCGGCGGCATCGAGGGACCGGGCGTGGCCGCCGTCATCGGCGGCCTCGGTCTGCCGTCGCTGCCGTTGACACCGTCGTTCCGGGGCGACATCGGCCAGCACCTGCTGCTGGCCTCGCCCGGGCTGCCGTGCGCGACGGTGCTGTTCGTCGGTCTGGGCCGCATGGTTGCTACTGACGCCACGCGCCTCCGGGAGGCTGCACGGGTGGCGGCGTCGACCGGAGCGTTGTCCGGTCACGTCGTGACCACCCTCGCACTGGTGCACCCCTCCGCCGCGGCCATCGGTGCCGTCGCCGAGGGGTTCCTGCTGGGCGCCGCCCATCGGACGCGGCTCGGCGGGGAGGCGCCGGGACGGCCTGCCGTGGATCTGGTCACGATCCTCGCACCGACCGCCATGCGCGCCGACGGCGAGCATGCGGTGCGTCGCGCGAGCGCCACGGCCGCCGCCACCCTCGCCGCACGCGACCTCGTGGACGTACCCCCCAACATGCAGCCGCCGGCGGTGCTCGCCCGCCAGATCATCGACCTGACGGCAGGCGTCTGCGGCGCCGACCTGCACCACCAACCGGCACTCGAACGGGCCGGCTTCGGCGGGATGATCGGTGCGGGACAGGGCGCCGGGCACCCACCGTGCCTGCTGGAACTGCGGTACGAACCGACCGACCCGCTGGGCCACGTCGTGCTGTGTGGCCGCGGCACGACGTTCGCGTCGGGAGGTCTGGGGCTGCGCCGCGACCACACGATGACCACGGCCAAGGCCGACATGGCGGGTGCAGCCGTGATCGCCGCCGCGTGCGCCGGCCTCGCCGCGCTCGACGTGCGGGTGCGCGTCACGGCGCTCCTGGGCCTGGTCGAACGCATGCCCGGCGGAGACGCCCAGCGACCCGGTGACGTCGTCACGACACGTGGCGGAACCACAATCGAGGTGACCAACGCCAACGCCGACGCCGTGCTGGTCCTCGCCGACCTG
Source organism: Euzebyales bacterium (assembly GCA_035461305.1). Taxonomy (NCBI): domain Bacteria; kingdom Bacillati; phylum Actinomycetota; class Nitriliruptoria; order Euzebyales; species Euzebyales bacterium. The sequence continues at coordinate 13,222 of DATHVN010000105.1, forward strand.
GTCGACCTGGCCCGTGCCTACGAGCCCGACGCGATCGTCGACATCGCCACTGTCGGCGGCGGCACCGCCACGGCGCTGGGTCGTGACGCCGGTGCCGTCATGGGCACCGACGACCGCCTCGTCCACGACCTGCTCGCGGCCGCGGACACGGCCGGCGAGCCCCTGTGGCGCCTGCCGCTGTGGGACCACATGGACCGCGTGCTGACCTCTCCCGTCGCCGACGTCGTCAACGACAGGCGCACCACCGGCGGTGCCGCCATCGTCGCCGGGCTGATCCTGCGCCGTGTCGCCCGGGACGTTCCGTGGGCCCACATCGACTGCGGCGACGCTGCCTTCGTCCCGGATCTGTCGGACGACGACCACGGCCGGCGACCCGGTGCGACCGGCTACGGGGCGCGGACGCTGCTCGCGTGGCTCGAGCACCGCACCACGTAGGCATTCCGCACCCGTCGCGGCAGACCCACTGGCTGGGGACCGTCCGCTCACGGACCCCCTACGCGGCCTGACGACAGGCACGCGAACACAGCGCGCGAGCCGAGCTCCCAGCATCCGATCGGGGTGCCGCACCGTCGGCAGGGCACGCCGGCGCGCTGGTGGACGTAGCGGCGCTCGTCGCGCCGCAGCCGTGACGGCGGCGCGACGAGCGGTCCGAGGGTGTGATCGTGATGATGCGCCCGCGACGTTCTCCGTCCGATCAGCAGACTGCGCAGGACGCCAGAGCTCGTCGAACGTGTCGCGGTCGATCCTCCGGGCCGGGCGGTTCGGGACGACCGGTAGAACGGGTGCTTGCCGTGCGCCTCGACGTCGCGGACGCGCGCGCCGTCGACCCGTATCGCGCTTGCCGCGAAGCGGCCCTACGGCGACCAGGCCGCAACCCGTCGGTCGACGAGCAGGGCGCGGAGCAGCCGCGCGCAGCGATGGACCGTGTGGCCTCAGGCATCCGGCGCGTCAGGTCGCGTGATCGTGAAACCAGCGCAGGACGAGCTCGCGGGCCGCTTTGGCCTCGTCGAGGCGGCGCACCGGCGTCGTGCGCGGCGCCTCGTGCAGCAGGTCCGGGTCGTCCGCCGCCTCCGCGACCGCCTGCGCCAGGGCCTCGGCGAAGCCGTCGAGCGTCTCGGGAGTCTCGGTCTCGGTCGGCTCGATCATCAACGCCTCGTCGACGATCAACGGGAAGTAGTTCGTCGGCGGGTGGTAGCCGAGGTCGATCAGCCGCTTGCAGACGTCGAGCACCCTCAGGCCGTGCTCCTTGACGGCGCTGCCTCGCAGCACGAACTCGTGCATCGGCGGGTGCTGCGGGTACGCCAGCGGCAGTGCCGCGGTGGTCCGGTGCGCCAGGTAGTTGGCGTTGAGCACGGCCTTGGCGCTCATCGACGCCAGGCCGTCGCCGCCGTGGCGCTGCAGGAACGACAACGCGCGCAGCAGTACGCCCGTGTTGCCGTGGAAGCCGTGGACCCTGCCAATCGACTTGGGGCGGTCGGTGTCGAACCGGTAGCTGACGTGCGGGCCGTCGTCGGCGACCACTACCGGCGCCGGCAGGTAGGGAGCCAGCGCTTCGCTGACGACCACCGGTCCGGCACCCGGACCGCCTCCACCGTGGGGGGTCGCGAACGTCTTGTGGACGTTGAGGTGCACGACGTCGAAGCCCATGTCACCTGGCCGGACCCGGCCGGCGATGGCGTTGAAGTTGGCTCCATCGTAGTAGAGCAGCCCTCCGGCACCGTGGACCGCTGCGGCGATGCGCTCGATCTCGACCTCGAACAGGCCCAAGGTGTTCGGGTTCGTCAGCATCAGCCCGGCGGTGCGGTCGTCGCTAAGCTCCTCGAGCGCGTCGACGTCGACCAGCCCGTCGTCGCCCGACGGCACCGTCATGGTGTCGAAGCCGGCGATCGTGGCGCTCGCCGGGTTCGTACCGTGTGCCGAGTCCGGGATGATGATGACGTTCCGGTCGTCGTCGCCGCGGTCCTCGTAGTACGCGCGGATCAGCAGCAGTCCGACCAACTCGCCCTGGGCCCCCGCAGCGGGCTGGAAGGTCGCGGCGTGCAGGCCCGTCAGCTCCGTCAGCCAGCGCTCCAGCTCCCACAGCGCGCCCAGGGTGCCCTGCACCGCGCTCGCCGGCGTCCAGGGGTGCGCGTCGCGATAGCCGGGTAGGCCCGCGATCCGCTCGGCGACCCGCGGGTTGTACTTCATAGAGCAGGAGCCCAGCGGGTAGAAGCCCGCGTCGATGCCGTGGTTGCGCTGGGACATGCGCGTGAAGTGGCGCACCAGGTCGAGCTCGGCGACCTCGGGCAGTGCCGGCGGGTCGTCGGCGAGCTCCACGCCATCGAGCGCCTCCGCCAGATCGATGTCGTCGACGTCGACCGTCGCGAGCTCGCTGGCCCGTCGGCCCGGACGTGACACCTCGAACAGCGTGGGCTCGGTGGCCATCTGTGGGCCCATGACCGTCATGCTCCCCGACCTCCCGCGCCCGTGATCGTGGCTTCCTTCATCTGCCGCTCGAAGGCGGTCGCCAGACCCGTGATGTCGCCGGTCGTGCGGCGCTCGGTCGCCGCGACCATGAGCAGCGACCCCCCGGCGCGGACAGGGTCATCGACGACGGGACCGACCAGGTACCCCTCGTCGCACAGGGCGCCGACGAGCGCGACGACGTCGACGCCGCGCAGGCGCAGGGCGAACTCCTTGAGGAACGGGCCACTGAACGCGAGCTCGACGCCGTCGATCGCTGTGAGCCGGTCGGCGGTCACCCTGGCACGGCGCAGGCAGCCCATGGCCAGCTGGCGCAGGCCCTGCGGGCCCAACCAGGCCAGGTACACGGTGGCGGCGACGGCGCTGAGCGTCTGGTTCGTGCAGATGTTGCTGGTCGCGCGTTCCCGTCGGATGTCCTGCTCGCGCGTGCGCAGGGTCATCACGTAGCCGGGGCGCCCATCGGCATCGACGGTCTCGCCGACCACGCGCCCAGGCAGCCGTCGCACGTGGTTCGTGCCACACGCCAGGAATCCGACCGTGGGACCGCCGAACTGCAGGCCCTGGCCGAGCGACTGACCATCCCCGACGACCACGTCCGCGCCCTGCGCGCCCGGGGTCGCCAGCAGTCCCACCGCGGTCGGCTCGAGCTTGACGATCAGCAGCGCGCCCGCGGCATGCGCCGCCTCCGCGTGCGCCCGGAGGTTCTCGACCACGCCGACCGCATTGGGCTGCGACACGACCACGGCGGCGACGTCGTCACCGACCTCGGCGAGCGACGTCGTGCCGGTGGTGGCATCGACACCGATGCCACCGACGGGCCGGCGAAGGGGGTGCGCGTAGGTGCCGATGACCGTGCGGGTCGGTGCATCGACCGCGCCGGACACGAGCAGACCCTTCCGCCGGGTCACCGCGCAGGCCATCGCGGCCGCCTCGGCGACCGCACTCGCGCCGTCGTAGAGGCTCGCGTTGGCCACCGGCAGCCCTGTCAGCTCGCAGATCATCGTCTGGTACTCGAACAGGATCTGCAGGATGCCCTGACTGACCTCGGGCTGGTAGGGCGTGTAGGACGTCAGCAGCTCGCCGCGCTGCAGCACGGCGTCGACGACCGACGGCACGTAGTGGTCGTAGGCACCACCGCCCGCGAAGCACACGAGGTCGGTGCGGTTGCGGCTGGCGAGCCGGGCCATCGTGCCCAGAACCTCGTCCTCGCTGCGCCCCGGGGGGAGCTCGAGCGACGTGTTCACGCGCAGATGGTCGGGGATGTGCGCGAAGAGGTCGTCGAGGTGCTCGTACCCGAGCTGGTCGAGCATGTCGGCGATGTCCGTCGCGGTGTGCGGTGCGTAGTCGGCCACGGTCGTCCTGCCGTCCCTCGGCGGGGACCCACCCCCGCCAACCCGGTCATCACACCTTGCCACACGCCGGGGTGGTACGGCGGCGCCCACGTCAATGGCGCAGGTGTGGTCCGTAGTCTACGACGGCCGGCTCAGGCCCCACCGCCGCCGCTCGCTTCAGCCGGGGGCTCCTCGGCGGACGGCGCCGAGACGACCGGCTCGGCCGGAAGCGCGGTCACCTCGGCCTCCATCTCGTCGTACAGCGGATCGACCGCGATGGCGAACACGCCCTGCCCGCGGGCGAGCAGGTCGACCACGTCGCTGGCGTCGGTCCCGGCGTAGACCGTCTCGCCGTCGCTGGCAAGTGTGAGGTTCCGCAGCGACAGGCCGCGGTCGCGCACGTAGTCGATGGCGCGGCGGATGCGCTGGAGGCTCACGCCGACGTCGAGGAGCCGCTTGACCAGTTTCAGGGTGACGATGTCCTCGAACGAGTACAGGCGCTGCGAGCCCGATCCCACGGCATCACGGACACTGGGTTCGACCAGGCCGGTCGTCGCCCAGTAGTCCAGCTGCCGGTAGGTGATGCCGACGACACGGCACACGGCGGGACCGCGGTACCCGCGGCGACCCTCGTCGAGCCCGGGCAGGCGGAGTTCCTGATGCGTGGGACCTGAACGCGACGCGTTCATCGGGTCCGCAACGCCGGGGAAACGAGGTCCATGCCACCATCCGTTTGGGGTCTGGGCCGACGCCGGCCCACGAGGCTCGTGGGAACCACGCCCACGATCGTCCGTGTCCGGCGGAGCCGGTCCGCCAGGTGCTCGTGGGACCAGGCCCCACGAAGGCCACATCAACGTGACGTTCACATCAACGTAGTTACCACAGCCTCAGCACGGTACCGAATGGTCACACGTGCCGTCAACAGCTTCCTCGACGACACGCGGGAACAGAGAATCGCGAGACCCTCTGTCGTGCGCTGAATGCCCGACCACGTTGTGACCGGCGGACGGTGCTCAGGTGCGGAAGTCCTCGGGGCTGATCGAGTCGATGAACTGCTTGAACCGCTCGACCTCCTGCTCGTCCTCGTCCTCGATCTCGATGCCGGCCTCGGCCAGGACCGCCTCCTCGGCGAAGATCGGGACCGATGCGCGGACGGCCAGGGCGATCGCGTCGGACGGGCGCGAGGAGACCTTGACGGTCCGTCCGCCCTGCACGAGCTCGATCTCGGCGTAGAACGTGCCGTCCCGCAGCTCGGTCACGACGATGCGCTCGACGTCGACCGACAGGTCTGCCAGGACGTTGCGCAGCAGATCATGGGTCAGTGGGCGCGGCATCGCGACGCCCTGCAGGGCGAAGGCGATCGATGTCGCCTCGGGTGCGCCGATCCAGATCGGCAGGAACCTGAAGCCGGTCTGCTCCTTGAGGAGCACGATCGGCTGGTTGTGAGGCAGCTCGACCCTTACACCGACCAGCTCCAGCTCGATCAACATGCACGTCCTCGGTCAGCCAGTGGCGGTGCCTGATCCCGGTCCGTCGAAGCCGGTCCTACGTGCTCGTGGACCGGGTTCCGCCGTCGTCGTCCTTCGGCGACGCCGGCCTCCTCGTCGTTCTGGAACAAGGCCCACCGAAGTTTATTGGCGCTCGGTCCCACCCACAATGCGTCAGCCGCCCGTTCGGACCGTGGTGCGCCGTGGGGTGGCACGTACAAACGCCCGGACGGCGTCTTCGACGGCCGCCCCGGCCGCCCCCGCCGGTGCCATCGTCGGGGGAGAATCGAGCGGATCGGCGGACTCGATCGTGGCGGTGTCGACGACCTTGCCATCGACGACGAGCTCCGCACGCCCCAGCCGCGTGCCTTCGGCGATCCGAGACGGCGGCGTCGGCAGCAGGAACGACCTGACCCGCACGGTCCCAGCGACCGGGACGGTGTGGGGGGTGGCGTCGACGATGCGCAGTGGGACCGCGCCGGCGGCCGTCCGGTACACGCCCGCGGCGACGTCGTCGGCGCCCATGACGGTGAAGTCCTCGAAGGCGTGGTCGAGCAGGACCGTCGTGTCTGCGAACGTGTCATCGCTGTCGAGGACAGCGGTGTAGTAGGTCCGGCCGTCTCGCGTCGCGCTGCCCACGAGGCAGAACCCGGCCAGTGCGGTGTAGCCGGTCTTGACGCCGTTGGCACCCCGGTAGTGGGCGAGCAGCAGGTTCCGGCTGGTCAGCGTCCCGAACCCCGGCACGTCGGCGCGGTACGTCCCGACCAGGTCGGGGAACCCGGGCAGCGCCATCGCGGTCTGCGCCAGCTGGGCCAGGTCGGCCGGGCTGGCGTGGTGGGCAGCGGAGTCCGACAGGCCGGTGGGGTCCAGGAACTGCGTGTCGTCGAGGCCCAGCTCGCGGGCGCGGGCGTTCATCGCGGCCACGAACGCGTCCTCGCTGCCGGTCACGTGCTCGGCGACGGCGGCCGCGGCGTCGTTGCCGCTGCGCATCATCAGCGCCGTCAGCAGGTCGCGCATGCCGACCTGCTGACCCGCGCGCAGGTTCAACGTGGCAGAGCCCGGGTCCGCATCGGCGGCCGCCGCAGCCGCCGACACCGTCACCGTGTCATCGAGCGTCCCGGCCTCGACGGCGAGCAACGCGGTCATGATCTTGGTGGTCGACGCCATGCGCCGCGGCCTTGACGGAGCCCGTGCCCAGAGCACACGACCGTCCAAGGGATCCCACAGCACCGCACCGGCAGCCGTCACCTCGTCGGCCGGGGCCGTCTGCCCGGTCGCGGGACCGACCGGTACGGCCACGAGCGCCAGGGCAACCAGGAGCACCACCGGCAGGCGCCGGTCCGCCACGGCTGACCTGTGACCCGCCACTACCCGCCGTGGACGGTCCGGCGCAGCGCGGACGCGAGCAGGGCGCGCTTGAGCCTGCCAGTCAGCACGGTCAGCTGCTCGAGCTGCTCGGTCGCCCGTTGGCGGGCCTCGGGGTTGCGCTGACGCAGCAGCGGCGTGACGACCTGCTCGAACAGCGAGACCTCGCGGTCGACGAACTGCAGGTACATGCGCAGATGACGTGGCTCGAGGCCCATCCTCAGCAGTTCGCGCGCCGCCCTGGACACCAGCAGGTCGGCAGCGCCGAAGCTCGTCGCGCCGGTGTCGGGACCGATCAACCCGTACTCACGCAGGCTGCGCACCTCGGTCGCGGTCAGGCCTGTGGCATTCGACAGCTCGTCGACGCTCAGCGCGACGCCACTGCCGTCGGGCTCGAGCAGGTGCTCGGCGTCGGTCGCCATCGCCGCCTCGAGCGCCTGCGCGACCTCCGACATGCGCAGAGGCATCCCGAGCGGCATGCCGCCCTCGGTGTCGGTCGTGGGGGTGGTGGGCACCTCGCCCGCGTCGAGCCGCTCGAGCTGCTCGCGGATGACCTTGAGAGGCAGGTAGTGGTCGCGCTGGGCCGTGAGGATGAACCGCAGCCGGTTGACGTCGTCGTCAGAGAACTTGCGGTAGCCCGAATCGGTGCGGTCCGGAAAGACCAGGCGCTCGCTCTCGAGGAAGCGGATCTTGCTGATCGTGATGTCCTCGAAGTCCTCCTTGAGCTGGTTGAGGACCTCGCCGATCGTGAATCCGGTCGCCACGATCTACCTGGCCGTCCGGACCTACGACGAACGCTCGGCGACGAAGGCGAGAAGCTTGAACTTCCCGATCTGGATCTCGTCACCGGTCGCGATCAACTGGTCCTCGGCACGCCTGCCACCCACGTACGTGCCGTTGAGGCTGCCGACGTCGTGGATCCAGAAGCGACCTTCCTCACGCCGGAACTCAGCGTGGCGTCGCGAGACGGTGATGTCGTCGAGGAAAATGTTGCTCTCGGGGTGGCGCCCGACCGTGACCGTGTCGCGGTCGAGCAGGAACCGCGCCCCCTGGTTTGGGCCACGTACGACGACCAGCAGCGCCGTGGACGGGTCGAGCTCGGACAGCAATGCCTGGGCGTCCTCCCCGACATCCCCTGCGTCGACCCCGTCCGGCAGGTCCTCCGGCCGCATCATGCCGGTTGTGTGGTCGCCGACGTCGGCGAGCGGACGCCCGCAGTTGGCACAATAGTTGGCGTCCTCGGGGTTCTGGTGACCGCAGTGGGTGCAGTACATCCGTTCCATCACGACGATTCGATCAGCTTGTCGTAGTCGGCCGCTGAGAGCAGATCGCCGGTCGCCGCGTCCTCGTCGGCCTCGATCACGACCATCCAGCCCTGGCCGTACGGATCGGAGTTGACCAGCTCCGGCTGCGACTCCAAGGTCTCGTTGCGCTCGACGATCGTGCCACTGACAGGGGCGTACAGGTCGGACACGCTCTTGGTGGACTCGACCTCACCGAACGGCTGGCCCTGCTCGACTCTGGTGCCGCTGGCGGGCAGGTCGATGTAGACGACGTCACCGAGCGCCTCCTGCGCGTAGTCGGTGATTCCCACGGTGAGGCGTCGTCCTTCGACCCGCGCCCACTCGTGTTCATCGGTGTATCTGAGCTCCTCGGGGTTCACTGCGCCTCCTGCGTGTACCTCATGCGAGCGCTGATGCTACCCGTTCGATGACCGTCCGGTTGAGGTTGATCTGCAGCCTACGACCCCGGCGGCCTGTGCTGTCAACCACTACGGTGGACACATGTGGCATATGACTGCCAGGTGACCCAGCACATCGCGACGCGAGGTCGGGCGTCCGGCCCGCCGGTGTGGTGCGCGAGGTCAGTCGGTGCGCGCTCTGCGGATGGCCAGAGCGACGCGACAATACCGCGCGGCGGCCGTGTAGTAGGCGGTGATCCCCGCCACCGTGGTGATCCAGGCGAAGACCCGGACGACGTCGGCGTCAGCCCAGTCCACGCCCGCGAGCAGGAACGCGGGGATGCCGATCATCAGCAGGGCGGTCGCCAGCTTGCCGGTGCGGCTGACCGGGATGGGTGGGACCCCGCCGAACCAGGCGAGGCTGACGCCCAGGACGACGACGTCGCGTACGAGGATGAGCGCCAGCAACGGCCACGGCAGCAGCCCGGCGAGCAGCAGCGTGATCGTGGTCGTGGCCAGCAGCAGCCGGTCGACGAGTGGGTCGACGAGCTTGCCGATCCGGCTGACCTGGTTGAACCGCCGGGCCACGTACCCGTCGATCCAGTCGGTCGTGGCGATCGCGACCAGCACCCAGAACGCGGCCAGGTACTGCTCGCGCCACAGGACCAGCCACGCGAACAGGGGCAGGCCGGCCAGGCGCACCGCGGTGATGAGGTTCGGCGCAGTGAGGAGCCGGTCGTGGACCAGCTCACCGCCCGCGTCGGGCCGGCGTCCGGCATCGAACAGCGGCACGTGCGTCATCCTTCGCTTGGCGCGTGCCTCAACGCTACCCGCGCCCACCGCGGCGCGACCCACACCCCGAACTCACCGACACCACCCCGACCCACCGACACCACCCCGAACTCACGGACGACACCACCCCGAACTTCGCGTCGGAAGGTGCGGAGCGAAGTTCGGGGTGGTCCAGCAGAGTTCGGGGTCGTGGGGGTGCGCGCTGGCGGGGGTAGGGGCGTCGCGCTACGCTGCCTGCGCAGGCCGCGGTCGCGTGGTCTGACGGGATGTGGCCCAGTTTGGTCTAGGGCGCCGGTCTGGGGGACCGGAGATCCCCGGTTCAAATCCGGGCATCCCGACGCATCACCGCAGGTGAGAGCGTCGCGGTCGACGACCACCGAAGCTGCTGCTACCGGATTGCTA
>DATHVN010000106.1 GCA_035461305.1 Euzebyales bacterium
GATCGCACCGTCGGTGCGATCCGCGACGGTCTGTGTCGGGCCCGACACGATCCGGTTCCGCGAAGTACCGATAGCATCCGCTAGGTATCCTGAGCATGAGCAGGGTGCCGAACACGAGGCAAGGGGCCGAGCATGAGCAACAACGCCAGTGAGTACACGGAGCAGCTCGCTGACATCCTCACACCGGAGGCGGGGCTGATCGCCTCCGCCGACCCGGTGCTGTTCGGTCGCGCGCTGGCCCGCGCAGGCATGGCCGCGATGGCCAACCCGGCCGCCACGTCCCGCGCCACCTTGTCATTCCTGGGCACGCTGGTGCAGGCGGGCCGGGCCACCGCCGGCGTGGCGGTCGGGCGTACGGTCGAGCCGCCCGTGCCGGCCCAGGGCGACCGCAGGTTCGCGGACGCCACGTGGAGCGAGAACCCGGCGTTCTTCGCCCTGCACCAGGTCTATGCGGCCGGCGCGCGGTACCTCCGCGACCTGCTTGACTCCGCACCGCTCGACCGCGCGAGCCGAGGCAAGGCCGAGTTCGCCCTCAACTACCTGCTCGACACCATCGCACCGACCAACGCGCTGGCCACCAACCCCGACGCGCTGAAGCGCGCGTTCGAGACCGGTGGGATCAGCGTGCTCAGAGGCATGCGCAACATGCTCGACGACATGGCCCACAACCACGGACGGCCCCGGCAGGTCGACCCCTCGCCGTTCGCGCTCGGCGAGAACCTGGCCGCGACCCCCGGCAAGGTCGTGTTCCGCAACGAGCTGATGGAGCTCATGCAGTACGAGCCGCAGACCGACCAGGTCCACGAGATCCCGATCCTGTGCAGCCCGCCGTGGATCAACAAGTACTACATCATGGACCTCGCGCCCGGAAAGAGCCTGATCGAGTGGGCCGTCCAGCACGGCCACACCGTGTTCATGATCAGCTACCGAAACCCCGACGCGTCGATGCGCGACACATCGATGGAGGACTACCTGATCCACGGACCGCACACGGCCATGGACGTGGTCGCCGAGATCACGGGCCAGCGGACGGTCAACATGATCGGGCTGTGCCTGGGCGGCGCGCTCACGGCGATGCTGGTCGCCTACCTGAAGGCGACCGGTGAGGACCGCGTCAACGCGATCACGCTGCTCAACACCCTGCTGGACTACCGCGAGCCGGGCGAGCTGGGCGTGTTCACCGACATGGCGACCATCGAGCGCCTCGAGGCAAAGATGGAGAAGACGGGCTACTTGCCGGCCAGTGAGATGCGCGGCACGTTCGACGCCCTCCGCGCCAACGACCTGATCTTCAACTACGTCGTCAACAACTGGCTGAAGGGCGAGGACCCACCGCCGTTCGACATCCTCGCGTGGAACGCCGACTCGACCAACATGCCCGCCGAGATGCACTCGTGGTACCTGCGTTCGTGCTACATCGGCAACGAGCTCGCCGAGGATGAGATGGAGCTCGCGGGCCAGCACCTGTCGCTCAAGTCGGTCGACTGCGACGCCTACATCGTCGCCGCGCAGAACGACCACATCGCCCCGTGGCGCTCGTCGTACATGTCGACCCAGCTGCTCGGTGGCGACGTGCGGTTCTGCCTCAGCTCGCGCGGACACATCGCCGGCGTCGTCAACCCGCCGAGCCCAAAGGCCAGGATCTGGCTGTCGTCGGACACGCCACCGGATCCGGATGTCTGGTGGGAGAACGCGACGGAGTCGGGCCGGTCGTGGTGGGAGGACTGGGCGGAGTGGATCGACGACCGCGCCGGCAGGATGGTCGATGCGCGTCCGGTCGGATCCGAGGCGCACCCACCGATCGATCTGGCACCCGGCCAGTACGTCAGGGCGACCGCCGATTAGCAGGGGCCTGCTGCGGGGACGGTCATGGTTCCACGAGCGACCGCAGCACGGCATCGGCAGACTGCGAGCAACTGCTCGCAGGGGTTGACAACCAGCAAGCGCTTGGTATAGTTAGCAGTGCACGGTAAATCAACCCCCATGTCCGCAACCTCCGACAATGGAGTGATCCACACAATGACCGATACGCGAGAGATGACGCAGACCGCACAGAACCAGACGCTGGACTTCGTGCGCCAGAGCCAGGACGCGTTCGTCGAGGCCATGCAGGTGTGGTCCGACAGCCTGAACCGCCTCGTGGGCACCACCCAGGAGCGGACGGCCACCGTCAGCGAGCTGCCCAAGCCCGATGAGGTCCTCGACCAGGTCTTCGACTTCGCCGAGGCGCTGCTGAGCGCGCAGCGCGAGTTCGCGCACAACGTGGTCCGCACCGCGTCCACCGTGTGGGCGCAGGGTGAGCAGACCGCCGCGCAGGAGAGCCAGACCGCTCCGCAGGAGAGCCAGAAGGCCACCAGCGCCGCCGTCGAGGCCATGAAGAAGGCCGAGAATAAGAAGGCCGAGAAGTAGTCCCTGACCCGACCTTCGCCGCACGATCACGGGGCACCGCCATCACGGCGGTGCCCCGTTCATGTCCAGATGCGTCTGACCGGCGCGGCATGAGGTCGTGCCCACCCACAGCGTAGTCTGGTGTCGACATGATCGACGATCCTTGGGAACGCCAGCGCGCGGCGCTGGGTTCGTACATCCGCAGCCAGCGCAAGCTGGCGAACCTGTCGCTGCGTCAACTGGCGGACATCGCGAAGGTGTCGAACCCGTACCTCAGCCAGATCGAGCGGGGGCTCCACGCGCCCTCGGTGCGGGTGCTGCGGTCGATCGCAGAGGCGCTGGACCTCAGCGCCGAGACACTGCTGGAGCAGGCCGGCCTCCTCGAGCATGCCAATGGCACCCAGGCGGCACAGGCCACACCGCCGACCGAGCGTGCCATCCGCATCGACCCGCGGCTGACCGAGTCCCAGAAGGAAGCGCTGATCTCCGTCTACCGCAGCTACGTCGCCGCCGCTGACGGCGACGCGTCGTAAGCTGCCAGCGCACGGCTGCACGCGCGCTCCAGACGGTAGTGGGCGCGCAGCCGGTGCAACAGCCGCGGTGGCGCCAGGTGTCGCTCGCCCGTGCGATCCACAACGGCCAGCTCAGAGGCGTCCACGACGCCGGAGACGACCAGCTCGGTCGACCGCTCCTGGTCGGGGATCGAGAAGTCGTGCGTGAAGAGCACTGCCGGACCCTGGCGACGGCCGCCGCCATCCCCGGCGAGTAGCAGCACCCGCACCCGTTCGGCGTCCCAGTCGTCCACCGCCACGGTATCGACGGTCATCCCCTCAGCACCGACGGTGAACAGCACGCCGTCGTCGGGTCCCGCTCGGCGCGCCACCTGACGGAGCGGCCCGGTGGGCTCCAGCCGGACGATCCACCGCGGCACGTACCACCAGTGCTCCCGTCGCTGGATGGCCGTGTCGATGAGCAGCCGGGATGGCGGGTACTTGCGCACCTCCTGGTCCAGCGCACCCGTCCACGTCCACTCCCCCGACCGGTCCGGCGTCACTGTCACACGGGCCGACACGGCGCATGCAGACCAGCCCTTCCAAGCCATGCGCGAATCGGAGAACACGAGCGTGGCGGCCGTGGCGCGGTCGAGGCGCCGCGCTGTCGCGGTCCGCGCGAAGGACAGCGCCGCAACGACCGCGTCATCGATCACCAGGGGAATGACCGCGGTGGCATGCAGTCTGCCAGCCGCATCACGCCAACCGAGCTCGGCGCGGGCTGCGCCGGCTGCGACCGTCGTCACATCCGTCCGCATGGTCCCCAACCAGACCGTAAACAAACGTTTGACAGCTGTTCTGAGTGGAAGCGTAGACCCAAGCCCGAGAGCGTTCATCGTGAAAGGCGCGCCACATGCCCGCAGTCGTCGTATTCGTGGCAGTCATGGTGATCTTCGCGCTCGCCTACCGGTACTACTCCGTGTATCTGGCTGAGCGCGTCTATGCACTCGATCCGGACTTCGTGACGCCGGCGCATGAGTTCGAGGACGGCGTCGACTACGTGCCCACCAACAGGCACGTCCTGTTCGGCCACCACTTCACCTCGGTCGCGGGCGCGGCCCCGATCGTCGGGCCGGCCATCGCCGTGGTGTGGGGCTGGGTGCCCGCGCTGCTGTGGATCGTGATGGGCACAGTGTTCGCTGCCGGTGTCCACGACACGGGATCGCTGGTCGTGTCGGTCCGCAACAAGGCCACCAACATCGGCACGCTGGCGCAGACGGTGATCAACCCGCGGTCACGCAACCTGTTCCTGGCGATCATCTTCTTCCTGCTGACGCTGGTCAACGCGGTGTTCGCCATCGTCATCGGCACCTTGTTCGACGCCAACCCCGAGGCTGTCATCCCGATCTTCGTCGAGATTCCCCTGGCGATCTTCATCGGGCAATACATCCACCGCACGAACACCGGCGCCCTGGTCCCCTCCCTCGTGGGCGTCGCCGTCCTCTACGCGCTCATCGCCGTGGGCATCGCCTTCCCGATCGACATCAGCGGCATCGCCGAGGCGATGGGCATGAGCGCCCGGACGCTGTGGATCATCATCCTGTTCATCTACACCTGGATCGCGTCGCGCATCCCGGTGTGGGTGCTGTTGCAACCCCGCGACTACATCAACTCCCACCAGTTGTTCATCGCCCTGACGGTCATCTTCCTCGGCGTCCTGATCGGCATGGACGCGATGGCCGCACCGGCGTTCAACCCGGTCGAGGGGCCGCGGAACTGGTTCCCGTTCCTGTTCGTCACCATCGCCTGCGGCGCGGTCAGCGGCTTCCACAGCCTGGTGTCGAGCGGTACGACCTCGAAGCAGCTCGACAGGGACACCGACGCGCGGTACGTGGGTTACATGGGCGCGCTGGGTGAGGGATCGCTCGCGCTGGGCGCGGTGCTCGCGACCACCGCGGGCATTGCAGTCGTCGGCGTCGACTGGGGTGCGCAGTACGCTGACTTCGCGACCGCGTCGGACACGGCGCTGGGCAACTTCGTGCAGGGCGTGGCCGGGTTCGCGAGCAACATCGGTATACCCATCAGCTACGGGACGGCGTTCGCCGCGGTCGTCGTGGTCTCCTTCGCCGCCACCACGCTCGACACCGGCGTCCGGCTGCAGCGCTACATCATCCAGGAGATCGGCGAGATCGTCGGCAGCCGCCCGCTCAGCCGGAACCTCAACCTGTCCACCACGCTCGCCGTGCTGCTGCCGCTGGGCCTGGCACTCGCACCAGCGGGCGAGAACGACACCCTCGCGTTCGGGCGCCTCTGGACGCTGTTCGGCACCACCAACCAGCTGACCGCCGGGCTGGCGCTGGCCGTCATCGCAGTCTTCGTCACCCAGGCCCGACGCAACGCGATGGCGCAGATCGTGCCCCTGACCTTCCTGCTGTTCATGACGGTCTGGGCGCTGATCATCAACCTGCGCGAGTTCGTCACCAACCGGGACTGGCTGCTGGCGCCCCTCGACCTCGCCATCCTGATGCTGGCCGGGTGGCTGATCGTCGAGGCCGTCGTCGCGATCCGCAACGCACGGACGGAGGCGCGCGAAGTCACCGCCCCGGCCGACAGGTCCTGATGGCGACCGGGCAACGGCCGCCGCACCGGGTCATGCTGGTGCGCGAGTGGGACAGCCAGACAAGCGGGTCGGGCTGCTGCGGGCGGTTGGGCGGCGAGCACTGTGACGTGGGGCATCCCGACACGTTCGCCCACAGCCGACCGCTGATGGAGGCGATGGGCGCGATCTACCGCGCTCTGCGCAGAGAGCTGCCCCGCGAGCGCGTGGAGATCACCGTCGTCGACCCGCGCAACATGGTGTGGTTGATCCCCACGATCCTGCGTGACGGTCACCGCCGGGGACTGCGCGGGGGCGAGCTGTGGCGTCAGGTCAACGCCGGCGTGCGCAACGGCGCGATCGTGGTCGACGGAGTTGCCCTGTTCGCCCACGACTATCCGGATGAGGACGCCGCGGTGGATGCCGTGCTTCGCGAGCTGGCCGCCGCGTCGGCCTGACCGACCTGGGGACGCACCGCCGCCCAGTGCGCAATCCTTACACCCGGTGCCACCGCGCGATCTGGGGATGCGACCACTGCCGGGCGCGATTGTCCCGACGGTGGATCAGCCGCCGATGTAGGACATCTCGACCTTCGCAGCGCTCGCGGCGGTCTCCTCGGTGCGCAGCTCGGAGTAACGGTCGGTGCGCCGCAGCCAGACGCCGGCGAGGCGGTCGCGAAGCTCGCCGTCGTCGACCGCGTCGTCGCGCAGCCACGCGCGCACGTCGGTGCCCGCAGCGGCGAACAAGCAGGTGTACAGCTCGCCGATCGCCGACAGCCGCGCCCGGGTGCAGGTCGAGCAGAATGGCTGGGACACGGACGAGATCACGCCGACCTCACCCGCACCATCGCGATAGCGCCAGCGCTCCGCCACCTCGCCGGTGTAGTTCGGATCGAGGGGCTCGACGGGGTACACGGCGTCGATGCGGGCTATGACGTCGGCACCGGGCACGACCTCGTCCAGCTTCCAGCCGTTCGTCGTGCCGACGTCCATGAACTCGATGAAGCGCACGATCAGCCCGTGCTCACGCCCGTACCGCGCGAGCGGCACGATCTGGTCCTCGTTGACCCCTCGGCGCACCACGACGTTGACCTTGATCGGCGCGAAGCCCACGTCCTGCGCCGCGGCGATGCCGTCGAGGACGCGTCGCACGCTGATCTTCGTGTCGCTCATGGCGCGGAACACATCGTCGTCGAGCGCGTCGAGGCTGACCGTCAGCCGCGACAAGCCCGCCGCTCGAAGGTCCGCGGCGACGGGAGCCAGCAGTGACGCGTTCGTCGTCATCGCAAGATCGTCGATGCCGCCGACGGCGGCCAGCATGCCCACCAGGTCCGGCACGTCGCGGCGCACCAGTGGCTCGCCACCGGTCAGACGCACCTTGCGCACGCCGAGACCCGCGAGCACCCGCACGGCGCGGGCGATCTCCTCGAACGTCAGCAGCTCGACCCGGGGCAGGAACTGGTGCTCCGGTCCGAACAGCTCACGCGGCATGCAGTAGGTGCAGCGGAAGTTGCACCGGTCGGTGATCGAGACCCGAAGATCACGCAGCGGCCGACGCAGACGGTCGAGCGGTCGCTGGCGGTTGTCTGGCACACGCCAATCTTAGTCATTCGGCTCCCACGCCCGCCGCGTTCCGCAACGCGCACGCCGAAGGGCCGGCGATCCGGCGTGGAGTGTGGTCAACTGTGGCCGGACGCCATCCTGCACAACGTGTCGGCCATCTCGTCGGCGCGCTCGACCAGATCGTCGGGGCCGTCCTCGTTCCACAGCACGTGGGTGGCGCGCGCGAGCTTGGCCTCCAACGGTGCCTGCGCACGCACGCGTTGCCGTGCCTCGCGCTCGGTCATCCCGCGGTAGCGCATGAGCCGCCGGACCTGCGTCTCGGCGCGTGTCGCGACCACGATGATCGCGTCGTAGCGCCGGTCGACCTCGGATTCGACAAGCAGTGGCACATCGAGCACGACGCAGCCGTCGAACGCGACGAGCAGCTCGAGCTGGTCCGCGATCTCGGCGAGGATCGGCGGGTGCGTGATCTCGTTGAGCACGGCCCGCTGCCGCTCGTCGTCGAAGACGATCGCACCCAACGCGGCCCGGTCGATGAAGCCGTCGTCATCGAGGATCTCATGACCGAAATGCTCGACGATCTCGTGGTACGTCCGGGTGCCCGGTTGCGTCACCTCCCGGGAGATCGCGTCCGCGTCGATCAGCTCGGCGCCGTGCTTGACGAAGCGCTCGGCAACGGTGCTCTTGCCCGAAGCGATACCGCCGGTCAGGCCGATGAGGAACACGGCTGCGACCCCCCGGCGTCAGCCGGCGTCCTCGTCCGCGGCGTCATCGTCATCACTGCCGCTGGTCTGTGACTGCAGGTCGGCGATCACGTCGGTCAGCGACAGGCCTCCGCCGGTGTCGTCGTCGCCCCCACCGCGCTGACGCAGCGCATCCTCGAGCGCGGCCCCCATGGTCGACGAGGGAGCCGACGACCTGTCCGGCGCGGACGACGGCGCGCTGGGCGCCGCCGGCGCGGGGGCCCCGTCGAGCTCGGGCTCCTCGCCGTACCCGGCCTTGATCGCCTGCTTGAGCGACAGTGAGATCCGGCGGCGGATGTCATCGATGTCGATGATGCGCACCGTGATGGCGTCGTTGACCTTGACGACCTGCTCCGGCAGCTCGACGTGCGCCTCGGCCAGCTCCGAGATGTGCACGAGGCCCTCGATGCCTTCGGCGACCTTCACGAACGAGCCGAACGGCACCAGCTTGGTGACCTTGCCCTCGATGAACTCGCCCACGTAGTGCTGGCGGGCGAACTGTCGCCACGGGTCCTCCTGCGTCGCCTTCAGCGACAGACTGACACGCTCGCGGTCGAGGTCGACATCGAGCACCTCGACCTCGACCTCGTCGCCGACGTCGACGACCTCGCTCGGGTGATCGATGTGCTTCCACGACAGCTCGGAGACGTGCACCAGGCCGTCCACGCCACCGAGGTCCACGAAGGCGCCGAACTGGACGATCGAGCTGACCGTGCCCTTGCGAACCTCGCCCTTCTGCAACGTCTCGAGGAACTCGCGGCGGAACTCGCTCTGCGTCTCCTCGAGGAACTTCCGGCGCGACAGCACGACGTTGTTGCGGTTCTTGTCGAGCTCGATGACCTTCGCCTCGAGCTCCCGGCCGACGAACGGGTGCAGGTCGCGCACCCGGCGCATCTCCACCAGCGAGGCCGGCAGGAACCCCCGCAGCCCGATGTCGACGATCAGGCCGCCCTTGACGACCTCGATGACCGTGCCCGTGACGGTGGAGTCGTTCCGGTAGATCTCGTCGATCTTGCCCCATGCGCGCTCGTACTGCGCACGCTTCTTGGACAGGACCAGGCGGCCCTCCTTGTCCTCCTTCTGCAGGACCAGGGCCTCGGTGACGTCGCCGACCTGGACGACCTCGAACGGGTCCACGTCATGCTTGATCGACAGCTCGCGCAAGGGGATGACGCCCTCGGACTTGTAACCGATGTCGAGCAGGACCTCTTCGGGGTCGACCTTCACGACCACGCCCTCGACGATGTCACCGTCGTCGAACTCCTTGATGGTGGCTTCGAGCGCCCGCTCGAACTCTTCCTGCGAACCGAACTCCTGGAGCACGATCTCCTCGCCGCGTTCACGCTCGGTGGCCGGCGCTGCAGTCAGGGTCGTCTGTGGTGAGGGTGCGGTCGCAGGTGCGTCGTCGGGGCGGTCGGTCATAGCTGGTCGTCGGTCTCCATCGAGGGCAGGAAGGTATGAGTTCCGGTGCACGGATTTCAGGATAGGGCGCCCGACGGACACCGGCCGCCCCAGTCTCACGTAGTCACACGGTACTGTCAACGCGCCAGCATCGCCGGTCGACGCCGGAACCGCTCTCAACTGCGCAGCCGACATGGGGGGTCGGCGACCTCGTCCTGCGCTGCCTGGGTCAGTGCTTCTCCGCGTCGAACCAGGAGCTGCCGACGGCGGTGTCGACGTCCAGCGAGACGGCCAGGTCGACCACGGCGCCCATCCGATGGCTCAGCAGCGCGCGCAGCGCGTCGACGTCCTCGTCGACCGTCTCGCTGACGAGCTCGTCGTGCACCTGCAGCAGCAGCTGTGCGCGCAGGCCCGAGCGCGAGAGCTCGTCGGCGACCGCGATCATCGCGAGCTTGATGATGTCGGCGGCCGTGCCCTGGATAGGCGCGTTGAGCGCCATGCGTTCGGCCATCTGGCGCCGCTGGCGCTGGTCGCTCATGAGGTCGGGCAGGTAGCGCCGGCGGTCGAACAGGGTGGCAGTGAACCCGTCGAGCCGTGCCTGCTCGACCACGCCCTGCAGGTAGCTCCGCACCTTGGGGAACCGCTCGAAGTATGCGTCCATCAGCTCGCGTGCCTCGTCGGGCGGGATGCCCAGCTGCTGGCTGAGCCCGAAGGCCGACAGACCGTACGCCAGGCCGTAGGTCATGCCCTTGATGCGGCTGCGCAGGGTGTTGTCGACCGCGTCGATCGGCATGTCCCAGACCATGGCCGCCGTCGTGGCGTGGATGTCCTCGCCGGACGTGAACGCCTCGATGAGCCCCTCGTCGCCCGACAGGTGCGCCATGACGCGGAGCTCGATCTGCGAGTAGTCGGCGACGACGAGCCGGTCGTAACCCGGCCCCGGCACGAACGCCCGGCGGATCTCGCGGCCCGTAACGGAGCGGATCGGGATGTTCTGCAGGTTCGGGTTCTGCGAGGACAGCCGGCCGGTCACCGCGACCGTCTGGTTGAACTCGGCGTGGATGCGCCCCGTGCGCGGGTTGACCAGTGGCGGCAGCGCGTCGACGTAGGTGCCCTTGAGCTTGGACATCTCCCGGTACGCGAGCAGCGGCTCGATGATGGGGTGGGTGTCGAGCAACGACGACAACGCCTGGGCGTCGGTCGAGTAGCCGCTCTTGATGCGCTTGGTCTTGGGCAGCGCCAGCTGCTCGAACAGGACCTGCTGCAGCTGCTTCGGGGAGTCGAGGTTGAACTCCTCGCCCGCGTGACCGTAGATCTCCTCGCGCAGCGACGTGATCCGGTCGCCCAGCGTGTCACCGATCTCGGTGAGCACGTCGAGGTCGACAGCGATGCCCGTGTGCTCGAGCGCGGCAAGCACTGGGACCAGCGGCAGCTCGATCTGCTCGAGCAGCCTGCGCTGGTCGCGTTCGGCCAGCTCGGTCTCCAGCGGCTCGACCAACTCCAGCACGGCCTGCGCGCGCAGTGCGTGGACCTGCCACCGGTCGTCGACCGCCATGGCCAGCTGCCCGTCGGCGGGCGCCTCCTCGGGTGCGTCGATCTGCTTGCGCAGGTGGTCGAGCGCAAGTCGCTCGAGGTCGTAGCTGCGCTGGTCGGGTCGGATCAGGTATGCCGCGAGGGCTGTGTCGAGCCGGATGCCGTCGACCGGCCAGCCCCGGCCGCCGGCGGCGTGCAGCAGCTGCTTGGCGTCGTGGCAGCACAGCGGCCGGTGGGGGTCGGCGAGCACCGCGGCAAGCGCGTCGACGTCGCCCGGGCCGGCGTCGTCCAGCACCAGGTACGCCGGCTGCCGGTCGGGCGCGGCAAGCGCGACGGCGTCGAAGGCGATGTCGGGCAGCCGCCCACTGACCCGGGGCAGCACGGCGAGCAGCGCGTCGGTGTCGAGGTCGTCGAGCCACGCGGCGAGGCTGCCGGGCGCGATCCGCTCCGGCTCGAGCCCGAAGCTCGTCGCCTCGGCCTCGGCCTCTGTGTCGAGCACCGGATACAGACGCTCCCAGAGGCTGCGGAACTCCAGCGTTGCGAACAGCTTGCGGACGACCTCGAGGTCGACGACACCCATGCGCAGCGCCTCGAGTGGCTCGGGCAGGTCGACGTCACGATCGAGAAGCGCGACCTGATGGCCCTTGCGCACCGACTCCTCGTGCTCGGCCAGCGTCGCGGGCAGTTTCCTGCCCCGGATCTCGGCCAGGTGGGAGAAGATCCCGTCGAGGTCACCGAAGTCGTTCAGCAGCCTGGCCGCGGTCTTGTCGCCGACCCCCGGCACGCCGGGGATGTTGTCGCTCGGATCCCCGCGCAGCGCGGCAAGCTGAGCGTAACGGGACGGTTCGACGCCGTACTTGGCGACGATGGCTGCGGTGTCCATCAGCACCGTGTCGCTGATGCCGCGGCGCGTGTAGACGACCGAGACCTGGTCGTCGACCAGCTGGAACACATCCCGGTCGCCGCTGACGATCAGCACGTCCATGCCCTCGGCGACGGCCGCCGAGGTGTACGTGGCGATCAGGTCGTCGGCCTCGGTCCCCTCGAGCATGATCCGTGGGATCGCAAGCGCGTCGAGGACCTCGAAGATCAGCGGGATCTGCGACCGGAAGGCGTCCGGGCTCTCCGAACGGTTCGCCTTGTAGGTCGGCAGCAGCGCGAGCCGCTGCGCAGGGCGTCCGCGGTCGAACATGACGGCGATCCGGTCGGGTGCATGGTCGGCGAGCAGCTTGATGAGCATGCTCGTGAATCCGTAGACCGCGTTGGTCACCTGGCCCGTCGTGGTCCGCAGGTCCTCCGGCAGCGCGTAGAACGCCCGGTAGGCCAGGCTGTGGCCGTCGAGCAGCGCGAGGGTCGGTCGGGGGTCGGACACGTCACGGACCCGCCGCGTCGCTGCATGAGGTCATCGGTCGTCAACCGTAGTCGTCGTCCCAGCTCGCATCATGACTACCCGCTGCCGCTGCCTTCCCCGGCGGTCATCTTAGTCAGGCAGCAGACCCCGCTGCCTTCCCAACGGCCAGGGACCGCACGCTCACTGCGCTCTCAACGGCCGAGGAGACGCCTCGCGCTCTCAACGGCCGAGGAGACGCCTCGCGAACGTACGTGCGCGCCACGGATGCGAGTGGACTGGCCGGTTGACATCGTGACACCGGGCGCGTCCTCCTCTACGGTAGGCATAGTAGAGTGCATGGGCATGCGGGCAGACCCGGGTCCGCAGCGCCACGTGGCGGACACGCCGCGTGGCGACGTGCACCAGTTCCCATCCCATGAGGAGAACGCATGAGCAAGAAGACAGCACGGCTGTTCGCCCTGCTGGCCACGCTCGCCCTGCTCCTTGCCGCCTGCGGCGGCGGCGCAACCGAGGAGGCTGGGGAGACCGAGGCGGCGGCGAGTGAGCCCGCGACCAGCGAAGCCACGAGTGAGGCGGGCACCGAGGAGGTCCCCGAGGCCACAGGGGCCGGCGATGGCACCCTGACCGTCGGCACCGTTCTCCCGGAGACCGGCAGCCTGGCGTTCCTCGGGCCCCCTGAGTTCGCCGGGGCTGAGCTCGCCGTCCAGGACATCAACGACGCCGGCGGCGTGCTCGGCAATGACGTCGTCCTGAACCAGGGTGACTCTGGCGACACGACCACAGACATCGCCAACCAGACCGTCGATCGTCACATCGAGCAGGGCGCCGACGTGATCGTGGGTGCCGCATCTTCGGCCGTGTCGTTCACCTTCATCGACAAGGTGACGGGTGCGGGCCTGGTGATGTTCTCCCCGGCGAACACCTCGCCGGACTTCACCGACTACGACGACCGTGACCTGTACTTCCGCACGGCGCCCAGCGACGTGCTGCAGGGTCGCGTGCTCGGTGAGTTGATGCTCGAAGAGGGGTGCGCAACGGTCGGCATGTTGGCGCTGCAGGACCCCTACGGCGAAGGACTGCTCAACAACGCGTCGGAGACCTTCTCGAGCTCCGGCGGCGAGGTGACCGACGAGATCGTGTACGACCCCCAGGCGCCGAACTTCGACTCCGAGGTGCAGGGACTGGTGTCCAGTGACCCCGACTGCATCGTCGTCATCGGGTTCGAGGAGAGCGCCCTGATCCTGTCCACCATGTTCGAGCAGGGGCTCGGCCCCGACCAGAAGCAGATCTACCTGGTGGACGGCAACGTCGGCAACGCGCTGGGCGAGCAGATCGATGCGTCGATGGAGGGCATCAAGGGCACGTTGCCGGGTTCGGTCGCCTCGGACGAGTTCCAGAACCGTCTGGGCGAGGTCGACCCGAACCTGAAGGACTATTCGTACGCCGGTGAGACCTACGACACCATCATCGTGAGCGCGCTCGCCGCGGAGGTCGCCGAATCCGACGAGGGCACCGCGATCGGTGCCGAGCTCGTGGGCGTCACCCGTGATGGCACCAAGTGCACGTCGTTCGAGGAGTGCAAGCAGCTCATCGAGGACGGCGAGGACATCGACTACGACGGGCAGTCCGGTCCGATCGAACTGTCCGACGAGGGTGACCCGCAGCAGGCGAACTTCCAGATCCTGATCTACGACGCGGACAACACCGTGTCGGTCGACGAGGTCAAGGAAGCGTCCATCTAGCACGCTGACCGCCCAGGCGGATACCGAGAACGCGTTGGGCCCGGCACATGATGCCGGGCCCATCGCGTTCTTCGACTGGTTGCGCGCTACGAGACCTTGCCAAGGGT
Organism: Euzebyales bacterium; assembly: GCA_035461305.1. Classification (NCBI taxonomy): domain Bacteria; kingdom Bacillati; phylum Actinomycetota; class Nitriliruptoria; order Euzebyales; species Euzebyales bacterium. Next base: position 13,915 of record DATHVN010000106.1, read on the forward strand.
GCCGAGGTAGAGCTCGATCACCTTGGGGTCGTTGAGCAGCTGCGCGCCGGTGTTGGTGTAGGCGTTGCGGCCCTGATCGAGCACGTAGCCACGGTCGCAGATCTGCAGACAGCGCCTGGCGTTCTGCTCAACCATGATGATCGACACACCCGCCTCGTTGATCCGCTTGGCGCGGATGAACACCTGGTCCTGCAGGACCGGCGACAGGCCGGCGGACGGCTCGTCGAGCAGGAGCACCTTCGGCTCCATCATCAACGCCCGGCCCATCGCGACCATCTGTCGTTCGCCGCCCGACAGCGAGCCGGCGCGCTGACTGCGCCGCTCCCCCAGCTTGGGGAACAGATCGAGGACGAAGTCGAAGCGCTCCTTGAACTTCTTCGACTCCAGGTACAGCCCCATCTCCATGTTCTCCTCGACGGTGAGGCTGGGGAACACGTTCTCGGTCTGGGGCACGTAGCCGACACCCATCGACACCAACGTGTGCGCCGAGTGCGCCGTGATGTCCTCGCCCTCGAGGGTGATCGTGCCCTCGGTCACGCCGACCAGGCCGAAGATGGCCTTGACCAGCGTCGACTTGCCCGCGCCGTTGGGACCGACGATCCCGACCAGTTCGCCTTGGCCAAGGACCAACGTGCACCCACGCAGGATCGGCACGCCAGGGACGTAGCCGGCGACGACGTTGTCGGCGATCAGGACACCCTCGGCCGGCTCTGAGGGGCGCGCGCCAACCTCGAGGGCGTCGGCATCCTCGACCGTGTGCTCGTCGGTCGATGACGTCGGCGTGTCATGGTCGCTCATCCTGCGTCCTTTGCCTCACGGTCAGCGTGCGATATCTCGTCGAGCTCCTGGTCGGCCCGCTCGAGCACCGCCTCCTGCTCCTCGAAGGACAGGGGCTGATCGTGGTGGCTGCCCAGGTACGCGTCGATGACCGTCGGATTGCGCCCGATCGCATCGTGTGGGCCCTCCGCGATGATCGCGCCCTCGCCCATGACCACCACCCAGTCGCTGATGTCGCGCACCATGTCCATGTCGTGCTCCACGAACATCACGGTGGTGCCCTCCTCGACCACCTCACGGACGTGGCCGAGCAATGACTGCTTGAGTGCGGGGTTGACCCCTGCGGTCGGCTCGTCGAGCAGCACCATCTCGGGCCTGCTCATCAGCGCACGCGCCATCTCCAGGAGCTTCCGCTGCCCGCCGGACAGCTCGCCGGCGAAGTCGTCGCGCATATGCGCCATGTTGAACCGCTCGAGCAGGTGGTCCGCCCGCTCCTCGATCGCGCGCTCCTGCGCACGCCAGATCGGGGGAACCAGTGCACGGAAGATGTTCTCGCCCTTCTGCCCGGTGGCCCCGAGCTTCATGTTCTCCATGACCGACAGCCGCCCCAGCGCCTTGGTCAGCTGAAACGTCCGCACCATGCCGCGCCGGGCGATCGCATGGGCGCGCATCCCCGACAGCAGCGTGTCGTTGAAGCTCCATTCACCGGTGTCGGGCGTGTCGAACCCACTGATGAGGTTGAAGAAGGTCGTCTTGCCCGCGCCGTTCGGACCGATGAGCGCGGTGATGACATCCCGCTGCACCTCGAGATGCCGGACGTCGACCGCCTTGAGGCCGCCGAAGCTCTTCGAGATGTCGTCGACCTTCAGGACAGGGTCGGGCTTGGCCGCACCGGGTTCGGGTGCGATGTCGGTCAACGGACCTCCTACGGCGGCGTCACCGTTCAAGTGCGATCTCCCTTCGATCGCCGAAGATGCCCTGAGGTCTGAAGATCATCAACACCATCAGCCCCAGCCCCACCAGCATGAAGCGCACCGACCCGACCTGCACACCATCCATGATCGATGCCGGGATGGTCCCGGACGAGACACCCTGACGCAGGACCGCGTCGGTCGCCGAGAGCAGCCCCCAGAACAGCATCGCGCCGATCACCGGCCCGATGATGGTTGCCGCGCCGCCCAGGATGAGCGCGGTGAAGATGAAGAAGGTGACCGGCGGCGAGTAGGTGTCGGGCTGCACCGCCTGCTGGCTGGTCGCGAGGATGAACCCGCCGAACCCGCCGATGACTCCACCAAGTACGAGGCTCTGCATCTTGTAGACGAAGACGTCCTTGCCCAGGCTGCGGGCGGCATCCTCGTCCTCGCGGATCGCCTTCAGGACGCGACCCCACGGGCTGCGCGCCAACAACCACAGCGCGACGGTCATCAGCACTGCCAGGGCCCAGCTCACGGTCAGCAGCCACGTCTGGCGTTCGCTGAAGTCGATCACCCAGATGCCATAGTCACCAGGTGGGAACGGGTTGATCGCATAGAAATCGCTCGCGAACCCCTGGAGGCCGAACGACCCGCCGGTGACGTCGCGAAAGACCACTGCTCGGAACAGGAACCGCATGATCTCCGCGGCGACGATGGTGACGATGGCGAGGTAGTCCGCCCGTAGCCGAAGTGTCGGGATCCCGAGCAGCAGCGCGTAGACGACTGCGGCGATCATCCCCACGAGGATACCGGGCCAGAACGACAGCCCGAGCGACGTGACCGTGATCGCGAGCCCGTAGGCGGCGACCATCAGGAAGCCGACGTGGCCGAAGTTGAGCAGACCCGTGTACCCGAAGTGCAGGTTCAGTCCGATCGCGGCGACGGCGAAGTACACGGCGTCAGTGCCGAGCGCCGCCTCCAGGAACCGGTCGAGGATGAGGTTGAGGTCCACGCGTGTTCCTTCCTAACCGACCCGTTCCCGGCGGCCCATGATGCCCTGGGGCCGGACGAGCAGAACGACGATCAGCACGATGAACGCGCCGACGTTCTTCAACTCCGGTGAGAAGAACAACGCCCACAGCTGGACGAAGAGCCCGACGACGAGGCTGCCGACCAACGCCCCGTACGCAGTGCCGAGCCCACCGAGAATCACGCCGGCGAACATCAACAACAGCAGTGTGAAGCCCATGTCCCACGTGACCTGCTCACCGAGGCCCAGGAAGACACCACCGAGCGTCGCAAGCGCGCCAGCCAGGAGCCAGACGACCAGGATCACGCGCTGCACGTCGATGCCCGACGACTCGGCGAGGTCGCGGTTGTCGGCAACGGCGCGCATGGCCTTGCCGATCTTGGTCCGCTGGAGCATCAGTCCCACGCCGACCAGCACGATGATCGACACCGCGACCATGATCAGGTCCTTGGGCGCGATCCGGATCGGTCCAATCACAAGACCCGTCTGGATCGCGTACTGCTCGTACTGCCTGCTGCGACCGCCGAACTGATAGAGCATGGCGTAGCGCCAGAGCAACGACAGCCCAACGGACACCACGAGCATGGCGATGAGCGACGTGCCCTGTCGACGCAGCGGCCGCCAAAGTCCCAGGTCCATGAGCGCGCTCGTCGCCGCCCCCGCGACGAGCCCCAGCGGGACAGCGAGAATCAGGTGAAGCCCGAGCGTCACGTTGAAGAACCACGTCAGGATCGCGCCGTACGACACCAGCTCACCGTGCGCGAAGTTGACCAGCCCTGTCGTGCCGAACACCAGGGACAGCCCGATCGCCGTCATCGCGATGATCAGGCCGAACTTGATGCCCTCGACAGACAGCTGGAGGAACTCCGGCAGGAGTCCGCGACCGCCCCCGGTGCCCTCGCCGAGACGGTACAGCAGCGGACGGGATTGCCCTGGCGCGATGGAGAACGACAGGATGTTGGCGTCCTCAGCCTCGCTGGTGAGCGTCGCGCCCTCCGGCAGCGTGTCGAGGACCAGTTCGGCCTCGTACTGACCGGGGCCGGGCAGACCGAACTCGAACCTGCCCTCGGCATCCGTCTCAACTGTGCCGACCTCCTGCCCATCAGAGCGGATGATGATCTGGGCGCCCTCGACAGGAACGTCGTCCTCGCCCTCCTCGCCGGGCTGTCGTAGGAACCCGAACACCGACTCCGATGACACCCCAGCCTCGGTCGCGCCTTCGGAGGCCTGCGCGCCCGACGCCTCGGACGCCGCCGGAGTCTGCGCGAGGCCCGACCCTGCCAGCATCGCGAGGAACAACACCGTCGACGCCGCCGCAACGAGCGCCCGAACCGACCTGGCGCGCATGTGCGCTCCTCTCCGGCCATGGCGCCAACACCATGGCCCACACAGCTTCACAGCCGGCGAAGCCGGCTCACCGCGTCCTCGTCCGAGCGGCATCGTAACCCATCCACGGCGCGACCGTGCGACCACGTCATGTCGTCGTGTACCGCTCGATCACCTGGTTGGCGACGACCCGCATCGTGACGCGTCGCTGCATCGCGGTCTTCTGGATCCACCGGAAGGCTGCGGCCTCGGTCATGTGCTCGTGCTCCTGCAGCAGGCCCTTCGCACGATCGACCGCCTTGCGCGACTCCAGGCGGTCGGCCAGCGTGCCGACCTCGTTCTCGAGGCCCTGCAGATCGCGGAAGCGGCCGCACGCGATCTCGATCGCCGGCAGGAGGTCCTGCTTCTGGAACGGCTTGACGAGGTAGGCCAGGGCACCGGCCTCACGCGCGCGCTCGACCAGCTCCCGCTGGCTGAACGCGGTGAGCATCAGCACGGCCGACAGCCGCTCGGAGGTGATCTGCTGGGCCGCATCGATGCCGTCCATGACCGGCATCTTGACGTCCAGGATCGCCAGGTCGGGACGAAGCTCCCGGGTCTTGCGGACCGCGGTGGCGCCGTCGGACACCTCGGCCACCACCTCGAAGCCCTCCTCGCTGAGCATCTCCTTGAGGTCGAGCCGGATCAGCGCCTCGTCCTCTGCGATCAGGACGCGGACGGACTGGTCCACACGTGCTTCGTTCGCCAGAGCTCCTCCGTCCATGCCGTGTCTCGTCGGCCGGCGAGGCGGTCCCGCACATGTCCCGTGGAACCGAGGCTGCGCGACGTGTCCACATGCGGACGCGCGCGCCGGTGCAGCAGGGCGCCAACCGCGGAGGGCGAGTCTACGTCAGATCCTGCGGGCGGCCAGTGGAAACCGGACCGCACGTGCGGCCGCGACGGGAGGCGACGCTGCCCACCGACAGTGCCCGGGGCGGGATTCGAACCCGCACGCCCCGAAGGGCAATGGATTTTGAGTCCATCATGTCTCCCATTCCATCACCCGGGCCCGGGGCGAGCATACCGTGCACATGTGGCCACCCTGTGCCGCCCGGGGCGACCTGCACGGCTGTGGTGTACCGCGCAGGGCGCGACGGTACGGTGCGCTCGACACCAGCGAAGGAATCGCGAGATGCACGTCGCCATCACCGGTGCCAGCGGCCTGCTGGGCAGCGCCCTCTCCCAGGCGCTGCGTGATGACGGGCATCGGGTGACGGGCATCACACGCTCCGAACCCGGGCCGAACGAGATCCGCTGGTCGCCGGCGCTGCAGCGCCTGGACCCGGCCGACCTGCGTGGGGTCGATGCGGTGGTCAACCTGGCGGGCGAGAAGATCGGCTTCACCTCCTGGACGCCGCGCGCCATCATCGACGCCCGTTGGACGCCGAGGACCAGGCGCGAGATCCTGAGCAGCCGGGTGCAGGGCACGACGTTGCTCGCCGAGACGATCTCAACGATGGACGACGGACCTCGCGTCATGGTCTCGGTGTCGGCGATCGGCTACTACGGCGACCGCGGTGACGAGACGCTCACGGAGGCCAGCCGACCCGGTGACCTGTTCCTGTCCGACGTGTGCCGCGCGTGGGAGGCCAGCGCGGATGCGGCCCGCGCCGCCGGCCTCCGCGTCGTCCACCCCCGGATCGGCATCGTGCAGACCCCCCGTGACGGCGCGCTGCAGCGGTCGCTGCCCCTGTTCCGCCTGGGCCTTGGCGGTCCGTTCGGCTCGGGGCGGCAGTGGTGGAGCTGGGTGATGCTCGACGACGTCGTAGGCATCCTCAGGCACGCCGTCACCAACGACGACATCAGCGGACCGATCAACGCCACCGCACCGCACCCGGTCACCAACCGTGAGTGGACCAGGACGCTGGGACGGGTGCTCGGCCGTCCCGCTGTGCTCCCGGTGCCCCGGTTCGGCCCGAAGCTGGTGCTGGGCGAGATGGTCGACGAGCTCGTCTACGTCAGCGCGCGGGTGCTGCCGGAGGCGACGCTGGCGAGCGGCTACGCCTTCCGGTTCCCCGACCTCGACGCCGGGTTACGCTCGGTCCTGTAGCCGCGGCCCTCACCCGATCCTCGCGGCTGCACGGGAGGCCTGCGCACATGAATGATCGCCCGGTCATCATCGTGGGCGCGGGCCTGGCGGGCCTGCGCTGCGCCGGCAGGCTCGAGGAACGCGGTGTCGCCTGGCTGCTGCTCGAGTCGCAGGACGGCCCCGGCGGCCGGGTGCGCACCGACTACGTCGACGGGTTCCAGCTCGACCGCGGCTTCCAGGTCCTGCTGACGGCCTACCCGCAGGCCCGCGCGGCGCTCGACTACGAGGCGCTCGACCTGCGGGCGTTCGAGGCCGGCGCGGTCGTCCGGCTGCCGGACGGGTTCACCCGGGTCAGCGATCCGCTCCGGCGACCGACGAAGGCGCTGGCGACGCTCCGCGCCCCCATCGGCGGTCTGGCCGACAAGCTGCGGATCGCGCGTCTGCGGCGCCGGCTGCGCCGGATGCCCCTCGAGCGCCTGTGGCGGCGGCCGGAGCGCACGACACGCGACGCGTTGGCCGACCTCGGGTTCAGCACGACGATGGTCGAGCGCTTCTGGCGTCCGCTGCTCGGAGGCATCCAGCTCGACTCGTCGCTGACCACCTCCAGTCGGGCGTTCGAGTTCGTCATCAAGATGCTGGCCAGCGGTGACAACGCGCTGCCCGCAGCGGGCATCCAGGCGATCCCCGACCAGCTCGCGGCGAAGCTCACCCCGGGACGGATCCGCTACGGCACGACGGTGGTTGCCGTCGACACCGATGGCGTCTGGCTCGAGGACGGCGAGCACGTGCGCGGACGGCGCGTCGTCGTCGCGGTCGACGGTCCGACCGCCAGCCGTCTCATCCCTGCGGTGCCGACACCGGCGTCGAACCGTGTCAGCTGCCTGTACTTCGCAGCGGAGCGCCCGCCGCTCGACGAGCCGATCCTGGTGCTCAACGGCGAGGGCACCGGACCCGTCAACAACCTGTGTGTGCCGAGCGTGGTCGCTCCCAGCTACGCACCTGACGGAGTCAGCCTGGTGTCGGTCTCCGTGCTCGACGCCCCCGTGGAGGGTGCGTGGGCACCGGCCTCCCGCGACGTCCCGTCCGCCGCGCCCGGTGCGGGCGACGACAGCCTCGAGACCGCGGTGCGCGACCAGCTCCGGAGCTGGTTCGGACGGCGCGTCGACACGTGGCGCCTGCTTCGCCACTACGACATCAGGCACGCCCAGCCACGCCAGCGTCCTCCGGTGCTGGCGACGCCGATGCGGCAGATCGACTTCGACGGCGTGTTCTGCTGCGGTGACCACCGCGACGACGCATCGATCAACGGTGCGCTGCAGTCCGGCGCGCGCACCGCTCTCGCCGTCGCCGAGGCGTGAGCCACGCGGGTTCTGGCTCAGGGTGGCCGGAGACGGCGACTGCGGTGGTGGGCGATCAGCTTCTACGTCACACCCACATCGAGTTCGTCCTCGTAGCTCTCGAGGCCCCTCCGCCGCAGGTCTGTCCCGGACAGAAGGGGCCAGCCCTTGCGCAGTACGTGGTCGAGCCAGAAGCCGCAGGCCTGCGAGGACAACACGGCCGTGAGAACCAGAGTCGTGAAGAACGGAGCGTTGATGATGCCGGCGTCGAATGCCACGCTCGCCAGCACGATTCCGGGTCCGCCGCGAGCGTTGCACGTCAGTGCCAGGTTGACGAGATCGAGGCCTCGGAAGCCGGCCAGACGGCCAGCCAGCCCGATGGAGACGATCACGACGAGCGACGTGCCGACCAGGAAGCCGAGCAGCATCACGGCATCAAGGGACGTGCGCAGATCCAGGCGAAAGCCGACGAGCGCGAAGTAGATGGGAACGAACACGGCGGCGGCGAGATGTTCGACGGAGTCCAGGGCCTGCCGGTAACGCTGACGGTCGGTCCCCTTCATGCCGCCGACGACTCCGATCCCGGCGAGGAAGGCGCCGAACACCAGCGTGACGTTCAGGACAGCGGCAGCTGCCACGTAACTGAAGAACACAGTCATGACCCACGTCGCGGGGGAATGGTGAGCGAGAACGTTCCAGCGCGCGTTCCCCAGACGGCGCAACAGCGGCGGGACGACGAACAGGCCGGAAATCGTGTAGGCGATGTTGACAGCCACATGACTGGTGATCGTCTCGGCAAGAGCACCCTGCGCTGCCGCCAAGGTGGCGGAGGCGATCGCGGTGGCGATGGACAACACACCCCAGAGCATGATGTCCTCGAAGACGGCTGCGCCAAGCACCAGGCTTGCGAAGCGGGTGTGGAGGATGCCGAGGTCGTGAAAGATCTTCGTGATCACCGGAATCGACGTCACCGCCGCGGCGACGGCAAAGACGAGCACCACAGCCGACCGACTGCCCACCTCGCCAACGAATGCGTCGATCGGTAGCCACGGGCTGAGACCGAGCGCGATGAAGAACGGCAAGGGGGTCCCCACCCCCAGGATCCAGGCGGTCGGGGCGCGATTCTCCTTGCCGAGCACATGGCGGACCGAGAATCCCGACACGAACATGAGCAGCAGCAGCCCCAGGTGGTACATGAAGCTCAGTACGATGCTCGACGCATCGCCGTCACCCGTGCCGAAGAGCAACACGGCCGTGTCTGGAGCCAGCTGCCCGAGGAGGGTGGGTCCGAGCAGGATCCCGGCCACGATCTCGCCCACCACCTTGGGCTGACGGAACCGGCTGAACAGGTGCCCGAGCAGGTTGGCGCTGACCAGCAGGAGCAGCAGGGCCAACACGACGGATCCCAGATCGTGATTCGACATCGGTCTGCTCCTGACGATCCGGCCGTCCCGTCTGTCGCTACGTCCAGGAAGGCCAACGTACGTGCCGACGGATCACCTGAGCACCGAGTGATCCACGGCCGTCCTGATCGCAGCGCGACCGGAATCCAACGCGGCGCGAAGCGTAGCATCGAACCACCGAACCTCTGACGTGTCAGGTTGGTGGTTGCAGGAGAGACCCCGACCAGCCAGGATCGCCGCAGCGCCGACCGCCGAGCCGCCGTCGTTCGAACAGACGAGCGCGGTGAGCCAGCGCGCGTCGGGCGCCCGATGATGCGCACCTGCACGTCGCGAGCAGGGCCGTGGCCGTGCGCACAGGTCGTCGCGGGCCGCTCGCTCCACTGCGCCGACACACTCACCGGCGATGCCACCACGCGGCCCCGCCCTTCCAGCGGACGCCCCTCAACCCCTCTGGCACCACGAGGCACCCGCGGTGCACCTCGCGCGGCGGCGACGACCTGTACGACCGGCCTGCTGGCAACCACGCCGCGGCTCGTGCAGGCTGTAAGGGCCGTCTTGCATGGAGGACGTCATGCGCAACGTCGCGCTGACCCGCAAGCACGTCAGGGTGCTCGCCGCCGTCGCCGCCGCGGAGGCCGCCGACGAGGTCCCGCACGTGGCGGCCATCGCTGCCCGAGTGCCGCTCCGGCCGGATCTCGTCGAGGTCGTCGCCGCGGACCTGTCGGCCCAGGGGCTGCTGGCGTGCTCGGGTGCGTTCGCGATCGACGAAGGCCTACGCGATCCCGGCCCGGAGTTCCGCGTGACCGGCGATGGTCACCGCGCCTTGTCGGGCGAGGTTCCCGCCACCCGGTAGCCGCGCCGGCATCCATCCGCCAGCTCGCCGACCAGTCGCCCGACGGCGGCCGGTCCGTCGTCCGCGACGGCGCGGACGGCCGCCGAGCCCACGATGACACCGTCGGCGAAGCCGGCGACCGCCTCGGCCTGCTCGGCGGTCGAGACGCCGATGCCGACGCAGACGGGCCGGCCGGTCACCCTGCGCAGGCGCTCGACCAGCGGCTGGGCACGCTGCGACAACGACGTGCGGGTGCCCGTGACACCCAGTGTCGAGGTCGCGTAGATGAACCCGTTGCTCACCCGCGCCGCTGCCGCGAGGTGGTCGTCGTCCGAGGTCGACGCCACAAGGAACACACTGGCCAGGTCGACTGCCGCAGCCGCCCGCAGCCAGTCGCCGCTCTCGACGACGGGCAGGTCGGGGATGATCACACCGGCCAGGCCCGCGTCGGCCGCTGCGCGCGCGAAGACCGTCAGCCCGGCCGGCGCACCGTAGTGCCAGCAGATGTTGTAGTAGGTCATGACCAGCGCTGGCACGTCGACGGCTGCGGTCAGCCGCGTGCACATCTCGAGGTCGTCGACAGGCGTGTAGCCGGCGTCCAACGCGACCTGGTTGGCCTGCTGGATGGTGGGCCCGTCCATCAACGGGTCGGAGTACGGGAACCCGACCTCGAGGAGGTCCGCGCCGGCCGCAGCCGCCGCCTCCAGGCACGCCCGCGAGGTGTCCATGTCCGGGAAGCCGGCGGGCAGGTACACGATGAGCGCAGCGCGGCCATCAGCGTTCGCCTTGCGGATCGCATCGCTGACCCTGCTCATTCCCGCCCACCAGCCGTGCTCGTCGCGCCGGCTGCCGTCTGAGGGTCGCCCGATGGCGTGACGGAGGACTCCCTCGGCTGTGAGGAGCGCGGCGAAGCCGCGGGACTTATGTGACGGTCCGGAGCCTCGGCATCGGGCGGCGCGTCCACAGAAGTCGACATCTCGAGCACGGAGGCCACCTCGTCGACGTCCTTGTCGCCCCGCCCCGACAGGTTGACGACGACGATGCCGTCCGCGCCGAGTTCCCGCGCGACCTCCACGGCCGGCACGACCGCGTGGGCCGACTCGAGCGCCGGGATGATGCCCTCGAGCTCGCACAGCAGCTGGAAGCCCTCCAACGCCTGCGCGTCGGTCGCAGCGACGTAGGTCGCACGGCCCGTGTCGCGCAGCCAGGCGTGCTCCGGGCCGACCCCAGGGTAGTCGAGCCCGGCCGAGATCGAGTGTGTCGGGTGCACCTGGCCGTAGTCGTCCTGCAGCACGTACGAGCGGGCACCGTGGAGAATGCCCTCGGTACCCGCGACGAGCGTAGCGGAGTGCTGGTCGGTGTGGAGCCCGTGGCCGCCGGCCTCGACGCCGATCAGGCGGACCTGCTCGTCCGTGATGAACCGGTGGAAGATGCCCATCGCGTTCGAGCCGCCGCCGACGCACGCCATCACCGCGTCGGGCAGGCGCCCCTCGCGCTCCAGCACCTCGGCGCGCACCTCCTCACCGATCACCTTGACGAACTCCCGCACGATCATGGGGAATGGGTGCGGGCCCACGACCGAACCGAGCAGGTAGTGGGTCGTCTCGACGTTGGTCACCCAGTCACGCATGGTCTCGTTGATCGCGTCCTTGAGGGTGCGCGTCCCCGTGGTGACGGCCACGACCTCGGTGCCCATCAGCTGCATGCGCACGACGTTCAGGCGCTGCCGGCGGCAGTCCTCCTCGCCCATGTACACGCGGCACTCCATGCCGAGCAGTGCGGCGATCGTGGCCGTCGCGACCCCGTGCTGGCCGGCGCCGGTCTCGGCGATCAGGCGGTTCTTGCCCATGCGCTGGGCCAACAGGCCCTGACCAAGCACGTTGCACAGCTTGTGGCTGCCGGTGTGCGCGAGATCCTCGCGTTTGAGGTAGATGCGCGCACCCCCGGCGTGACGGGTGAGACGCTCCGCCAGGTAGAGCCTGGTCGGCCGGCCACCGTAGTCACGCCGCAGCGCATCCATCTCGGCGGCGAACGTCTCGTCGGCCTGCGCCTTGTCAAACGCCGTCTCGAGCTCGTCGAGGGTCGTCGTGAGCACCTCGGGGACGAACCGTCCGCCGAAGCGTCCGTAGTGGCTGTCGTGCACGGCGAGGTCCTTCAGGTGGTGTCGGACAGGGTGGAAGGCCGGTGGGTGCCGCGGGCGGCGGCGACCAGCGTGCGGGTCGCCGCGGCCGGATCGTCGGCGATCATGAGGTGCTCGCCGACGAGCACCGCGTCAGCACCCGCCCTCCGGTAGGCGACGACGTCGTCAGGGCCCGTGACACCGCTCTCGGCGACGACGACGACGCCGTGGGGCAGGCCCTCGAACAGCGCGGCGAAGCGCGACCTGTCCACCGACAGGCGTCGCAGGTCGCGCGCGTTGACGCCCACGACCGCCGGGCGCCCGTCGCCGACCTCGGCGATGACCTCGGCCGCACGGGCCACCTCGCCGGCGTCGTGGGCCTCGAGCAGCGCCTCCACCCCGGCGTCGGCAGCCGTGTGCACGAGGTCGACCAGGCGCGCCTGCTCGAGCGCTGCGACCAGCAGCAGCGCCGCGGCGGCACCGGCCGCGCGGGCCTCGTACAGCTGATAGGGGTCGACGACGAAGTCCTTGCGCAGCACCGGCACCGACACGGCCGCAGCGACGACGGCAAGGTCCTCGAGGGTGCCATGGAAGTGCACGGGCTCGGTCAGCACACTGATCGCGGCGGCACCACCGTCGACGTAGGAGCGCGCCTGCGCGACGGCGTCCCGACCCGCGGCGATGACACCGCGCGACGGGCTCGCCCGCTTGACCTCGGCGACGATGCCGCCGCCGAGCGCGGCACCGAATGGCGGAGGCGGCGGGGTCGCGGCGGCGCGGTCGCGCAGCACGGCAATCGGCTCGGCGCGCGCGGACGTGGCGACCCGCTCGACGGCCTCGGCGCACACACGTGCCAGGAAGCCGGTCGTGTCGGTGTGCTCGTCTCCCGACGGTCCGGCGGACCTGCGGTCCGGAGTCGTCACGGATGCTCACCCTCGCCGTCGGTCGCGTCGGACTCGCCTGACGACGAAGGGTAGCTCGCGGGCTGACCGGGCACGTCACTGACGCTGGCCATCCGCCACTCGGCGTCCTGCGGTGCGACGTCGACGTCGTAGCGCGCCGGCAGGCGGCGCCCCGGACGTCGGACGCCGGTCAGCCCGGCAGCCAGGACCGCCGCCGCGCCCACGATGGCGAGCCACGGTGCCGCGGTGCGGACGCCGTCCGACCCACGCACCGCCGTGATGCCCGACGCGGCGACCACGACGGCCGCGGCGCCCGTCACCACCAGCAGCAGCGACACGGTCCGCCGCACCGTGCCGCGCGTGGCCAGCAGGCCGACGCTGCACAACAGGCCGGCCAGCGCTGTCACGACGGTCAGCGGTGCGATCTCGACGCCGGGCGTGGCCCGCGTCCCAGCGACGGCGACGTCGCCGATCGAGCGCGCGACCGGCTGGTCGATCCACGAGGCCGCGGCCGCACCGAGCAGGACCAGCGAGCCGACGACGCCGAGGAACGGCCCGAGCGTCGCGGTGTCAGGGCGGCGTGCCATTCGGATCCCCGCCCGCCGGATCGCTCCGCTCGCCCTCACCCTCGCCGAACCGCTCGGCGGCACGGACCGCCGCCAGCAGCGCCATGGCCTTGTTGCGGCACTCCTCGTACTCGCGCGCCGGGTCGCTGTCGGCCACGATGCCCGCACCCGCCTGCACGAACGCCTGCCCGTCGCGCAGCAGCAGCGTACGGATCGTGATGCACAGGTCCATGTCGCCGCTCAGTGACAGATAGCCGACGCCGCCGCCGTACGGACCCCGGCGGGTTGGCTCGAGGTCGTCGATGATCCCCATCGCCCGAACCTTCGGCGCGCCGCTCAACGTGCCCGCCGGGAAGGTGGCCCGGACCAGGTCCACCGCAGAGACGTCGTCGCGGAGCGTGCCCGACACACCCGACCACAGGTGCATGATGTGGCTGTAGCGGGCGACCGACATGAACGGCTCGACGGCGACGCTGCCGATCTCCGAGACGCGCCCCAGGTCGTTGCGCGCAAGGTCGACCAGCATCACGTGTTCGGCGCGCTCCTTCTCGTCGGCGAGCAGCGACTTCTCGAGGTCCGCGTCCTGCGTCGGCGTGGCGCCGCGCGGGCGCGAGCCGGCGATCGGCCACGTCGCGGCGGTGCGGCCGGTCAGTTTGACCAGCGCCTCCGGCGACGAGCCGACGACCTGCTGGTCGCCCCAGTCGAGCAGGTACATGTATGGCGACGGGTTGATGACGCGCAGGACCCGGTAGATCGCCTCGGCGCCGGCCCCCGTGTCGAGGCGGAAGCGCAGCGACGGCACGATCTGGAACGCATCGCCCGCGGAGATGTGCTCCTTGGCGACGCGCACCGACTGCTCGTAGTCGGCACGTGTCATGTTCGCCGTCGCGTCGTCGACGGTGACCGCCTCCGGCGGGGCGACGGGGTGCACCGCGAGCGGCGCGTCGAGGCGTGCGACCATCTCCTCGGACTCCGCGACCGCCCGGTCGTACTGCGCCGCCGGGTCGTCGCCGACCAGCACGTTCGTGACGACGATCAGGCGCTGCCGCAGGTGGTCGAACGCCACCATCCGGCCGGGCAGGTCGAGCCGGACGTCGTCGAAGCGCAGGTCGTCGGTCCCCGATGCGGGGATGTCCTCGATCCAGCGGACGACGTCGTAGCCCAGGTAGCCCACGAGGCCGGCGAACAGCGGCGGCAGGCCGTCGACGCCGCGCGGCGCCGCGAGCGTACACAGCACCGCGTCAACGGTCACGAGTGGATCGCCGGTCGCCGCAGCGCCACGCACCTCGTCGGGCACGTCACCCGTCACGACGACCTGGCCGTCGCGTGCGCGGAGCGACAGGATCGGATCGAGCCCGATGAACGAGTAGCGGCCCCACCGCGCGCCGTGCTCGACCGACTCGAGGAGGAACGTGGGGCCCTCGCCTTCCTGCAGCCGCGCGTAGACGCCCAGCGGCGTATAGAGGTCGGCGAGCACCTCGCGCCAGACCGGTACCACGCCCGAGCCGGCCGCCAGGGCCAGGAACTCGTCGCGGGTGGGCCGGTACAGCTCAGGCATCGTCGGTCTCCTCCAGGTCCCCACCCACCGGCCCGCTGACGATCGCCCTCACCCGTAGGTGGTGGTGGAAGCACGTGCGGGCGCCGGTGTGGCAGGCCCCGGTGCCCTGCTGGTCCACAGCGACGAGCAGCACGTCAGCGTCGCAGTCCGCCGTGATCGACACGATCTTCTGTGTGTTGCCACTGGTCGCGCCCTTGTGCCACCGCTCAGCGCGACTGCGCGACCAGAACACCGTCTCGCCGAGCTCCAGCGACTCGCGGACCGTCGCGGCGGACATCCACGCCAGCATCAGGACCTCGCCGGTGTCGTGCTGCTGCACGACCGCCGGGATGAGGCCCTGCTCGTCGTACCGGAGTCGTGAGACGTCCATACCGAGCGCAACGCTACCAGCGCAGGTGTCAGCGGCGGAGGCGGACGGGGAGGCCTGCCGCCGCCATCGCGCGCTTGACGTCGTCGATGCGCAGCTCGCCGAAGTGGAAGATGCTGGCCGCGAGCACGGCCGACGCTCCGCCCTTCGTGACGGCGTCGGCCATGTGCCCGGCAGTCCCCGCACCACCCGAGGCCACGACGGGGACCGTGACCGCACCGGTCACGGCGGCCAGCAGATCCAGGTCGAAGCCCTGCTTCGTGCCGTCGCGGTCCATCGACGTCAACAGGATCTCCCCAGCTCCCAGGCGGGCGGCCTCTGTCGCCCACGCCACGGCGTCCAGGTCGACCGGACGCCGGCCGCCATGGGTGGTGACCTCCCAGCCACCGTCGCGGCGGCGGGCGTCGACCGCCAGCACCACGCACTGCGAGCCGAAGGCGGCGGCAGCCTCGGCGACCAGTGCCGGCCGGGCGATCGCCGCCGTGTTGAACGCGACCTTGTCGGCGCCGGCCAGCAGCAGGCGGCGTGCGTCGTCGACGCTGCGCACCCCACCGCCGACGGTCAGCGGGATGAACACCTGGTCAGCCGTGGCCCGCACCACGTCGTAGATGGTGTCGCGCGCGTCCGACGACGCCGTGATGTCGAGGAAGACCAGCTCGTCGGCGCCCTCGGCGTCGTAGGTCGCGGCCAGCTCGACAGGGTCCCCCGCGTCACGCAGGTCCACGAAGTTGATGCCCTTGACGACCCGCCCGGCGGTGACGTCGAGGCAGGGGATGACGCGGACCGCCAGCGTCATGCCGGGTCCTCCACGAGGGCGAGCGCGTCGGCCACCGAGAAGCGGCCGGCGTACAGCGCCTTGCCGACGATCGCCTCGTCGACCCGGGGATGCACCGCACGCAGCCGTTCGAGGTCGTCGAGCGAGCTCACGCCGCCGCTGGCCGTGACGTGCGCGGTGGTCCGGTCGGCGACCACGCCGAGGCGCTCGAGGTTGGGCCCACCCAGCATCCCGTCGCGGGCGATGTCGGTGAACACGAAGCGGGGCACGCCCAGGTCCGTCAACCGGTCGAGCGCGGACCACAGGTCGCCGCCCTCCTCGGTCCACCCGCGCGCCCGCAACGTCGTGCCGTCGGCGTCCAGGCCGACGACAACGCGCTCGCCGAACTCGTCGAGCGCCGTGGCGACGAAGGTGGGATCCTCCAGTGCCATCGTGCCGATGACCACCCGCGCTGCGCCATAGCCGATCGACCGCCGGATGTCCTCGAGGGTGCGGATGCCGCCGGACGCCTGCACCTGCGCTCCAGTCGCTTCACAGATGTCGGCGATCAGGTGGCGGTTGCGCGGGTCGCCTTCGAACGCCGCGTCGAGGTCGACGACGTGCAGCCAGTCGGAGCCCTGGTCGACCCAGCGCCGCGCCGCGGACACGGGGTCGTCGTCGTAGACGGTCTGTGCGTCAGCGCGCCCCTGGACGAGCCGGACGGCACGGCCATCGCGGATGTCGACCGCCGGCAGCAGCCGCAGCCCACTCATGACGTGTGCCCACCGCCGGCGCTGCATGAGGCACTCATGACGTGTGCCCACCGCCGACGCTGCATGAGGCCCTCATGACGTGTGCCCACCGCCCACGCTGCATGAGGCCCTCATGACGTGTGCCCACCGCCCACGCGCTGCACGAGGCACTCATGACGTGTGCCCACCGCCGACGCTGCACGAGGCCCTCATGACGTGTGCCCACCGCCCACGCGCCGTGAGGCACGCACCGAGGTGACCTCGGCGCCGGCGCGGCCGTCGGCCACCGCTGCGACCAGGTCGTGCAGCATCCGCGCGCCGACGTCCGACGACTTCTCCGGGTGGAACTGCAGCCCAAGTGCCGGCCCCGTGCGAACCACACACGGGAACCCGGGGCCGTAGTCGCAAACGGCGACCACATGGGCGTCGTCGGCAGGGTCGGCGTAGTAGCTGTGGGTGAAGTAGCATCGCCGGCCGTCGAGGCCCGCGACGGCCGGGTCGTCGCGGACGACCCGCACGACGTCCCAGCCCATGTGCGGCACGACGACATCGCCCGGCAGCCGCCGGACGTGGCCGGGCAGCATGGCGAGCCCCTCAGCCCCGGGGTCCTCGTCGCTGCCCGCATAGAGGATCTGCATGCCGACGCAGATGCCCAGCAGCGGGCGCCCCTCGGCGAGCCGCCGCCGCACCAGGTCCTCGAATCCGGCCTCGCGGAAGTGGCGGACGCACTGGCCGAAGTGGCCCACGCCTGGCACGACCAGCAGGTCGGCCGCTGCGGCCTCGTCGCCGTCCCCGGTGATGAACGCCTGCGCACCGGCACGCAGCAGCGCCCGCTGTGCCGACCGCACGTTGCCGGCCTCGTAGTTGAGGACCGCGGCGGTGACCACGGTCCGGTCATGTGACCTACCGTTGGCGCTGCTTGAGGTCACAGCACCCCCTTCGTCGACGGCACGCCGGCCCCGGTCACGGCGGCGGCCCGGCGCAACGCGACGGCGACCGCCTTGAACACCGCCTCCTGGATGTGGTGGCTGTTGTCACCCGCGAGCTTCGTGACGTGCAGCGTGATCCGCGCATGGGCGACCAGCGCCTCGAAGAAGTGCCTGGTCAGCGACGTCTCGTAGGTGCCGATCAGCTCGACCGGCGTCGTGGCCTCGTAGACGAGGTACGGACGTCCCGACAGGTCGACCGCGACGCGGACGAGCGCCTCGTCGATCGGGACGATCGCGTCGCCGAACCGCTCGATGCCGGCCTTGTCGCCCAGCGCCTCGGCGATGGCCACGCCGAGCGCGATGCCGGCGTCCTCGACGGTGTGGTGCGCGTCGACCTCGAGGTCGCCCTCCGCCGTGACGTCCAGGTCGAACCGGCCGTGCCGGCCGAGCTGGGCGAGCATGTGGTCGAAGAACGGCACGCCTGTCCGCACGGTCGTGGCGCCGGTACCATTGAGGTCGAGGTCCACCTGGACGTCGGTCTCACCGGTCTTGCGGTTGATGGATGCGGTGCGGCTCACGGTCAGCAGTCCTTACCGTCGATGTCGTCGACAGCGTAGGCGAAACGGGGGGCGGTGCAGTAGCCATGAGCGTGGACACCGAGTGGACGCGCCCGGAGCGGAAACAACCGATCGGCGCGCGACCGGCGCCGCGGCGTGGTGGGCTCGGACGGTGGCTGCTCATGACCGGCGTGGTGATGCTCAGCGTCGTGCTGTTCGCGCTGCTGCTGCTCGGGCGGCTCGTGTCCGGCTTCGACCCGTTCGACCGCACGACGGTGGACCGGACCCAACCCGCGGTGCTGCTCGCCCTGCAGGACCTCGCGCAGTACCACGCCGCGACCGGTGAGTTCCAGGTGATCGTCGACACCGAGGACACGGTGCGCAACCTGCCGCGCCAGATCGCCGGCGAGCGCACGTTGTTCGTCGCGATGGGCACCGTCGACGCGGCGGTGGACTTCTCGGACCTCGACGAGCAGGCCGTGACGGTCGACGAGGCGCGCCGGCGGGCCGCGATCCGCCTGCCCGGCGCCGAGCTGACCGAGGCGACCGTGGACCCGGACCGCAGCTACGTGTTCAGCAGGGAGCGCGGGCTGCTGGACCGCCTGGCGGGGCTGTTCACCGACACACCGACCAACGATCAGCCGCTGTACCAGATCGCCGAGCGCCGGCTGGAGCGTGCCGCGCAGGACAGCGGCCTGGTCGACCTGGCCAACCGCAACACCGAGGCGATGCTGCGCAGCCTGCTGAGGTCGCTCGGCTTCACCGACGTGACGGTCACGTTCGACTGACCCTCCGGGGTCCCGACCACGCTCGACGGCTGCGTCGCTGGGCTCGCAGGTCCGTCGCGACGTCAGCGCAGGTCGCGCAACGCGGTCAGCAGCGCCTCGTGCTCGGCGCGCGTGCCGACGGTGATCCGCACGCAGTTGGCCAGTCCGGGCACCGACGAGAAGTCACGTACCAGCACGTCGCGCGCGAGCAGCCGCTCGAACAACGACCTCTCCGTGCCGCGAACCAGGACGAAGTTGCCGTGCGAGGGATGCGGGGTCAGCCCAGGGAGGGCGGCGAGCTGCCCGGTCAGCCACGCGCGCTCGGCGACGATCTCGGCGATGTGCGCGGTCATCGCCTCTTCGAGGTCGAGCGCGACCAGCCCGGCCACCTGTGTGATGGCGTCGAGGTGGTAGGGCAGCCGCACCTTGCGCACGTCGTCGATCACCCAGTCCGGCGCCAGCAGGTACCCCAGCCGCAGACCCGCCAGCCGCCACGCCTTGGAGAACGTGCGGCACACGACCAGGCGGTCGAGCTCGTCGAGCAGGGCCACGGCGCTCGCACCATCGGCCGCGAACTCGATGTAGGCTTCGTCGACGACGACCAGCGCCTCGCTGGCGTCGTGCAGTGCCCGGACGACGTCATGTGACACCAGCGTCCCGGCGGGATTGTGGGGACTGGCGACGCAGATCAGATGGGCGCCCGACCGCTTCGCGGCCTCGGTCGCGGTGACGGTGTCCAACGTGAACCGGTCGTCGAGCGGCACCTCGGCGACCTCCGTCGACGCCGCGCGGGCGATCAGCGGGTGCGCCGAGTAGCCGGGCGACGCCAGCAGCAGGCGTCGGCCGGGCCCCCCGTAGGCCTGGAACAGCTGCAGCAGGATCTCGTTGGAGCCCGCGGCTGCCCACATCTGCGCGGGCGGCACGCAGAACCGCGCCGCGAGCGCGGCACGCAGGTCGGCGACCGTGCGGTCGGGGTAGCGCTGCAGCTGGAGGCCGTGCAGCCTGCGGGCGAGCTCGTCGAAGAACGCGGGCGGCGGTGGGTAGGGCGTCTCATTGGTGTTCAGGCGCACGGCGACGTCCATCTGCGGTGCGCCGTACGGCGTGACGCCGATGAGGTCGTCGCGGACAGGGACGCGTCCGACGACTCCGCCGTCAGCCATCGTCGGCACCACCGCCGGCGGCCGTCACCCGCTCCGCCGTCGGGTCGGCCCCATCGGTCAGCCGGGCGCGCACCGCGGCGGCATGCGCGGGAAGGTCCTCCGCCGCGGCCAGCGCATCGATGACGGGCAGCAGGTCGGCCAGCGCGTCGCGTCCGTACTCGACCCAGTTGACCGGCACGACGAAGTCCCCGGTCGACAGGCCCCCGCTGAAGCGCGCCGTGCCACCGGTGGGCAGCGTGTGGTTGGGCCCCGCACAGTAGTCGCCGAGCGCCACAGGGGTGTCGCGTCCGACGAAGATCGCGCCAGCGGCGCGGACGCGGGCGGCGACGGCCGGCGCGTCGGCCGTCTGGACCTCCAGGTGCTCGGCGGCGAACGCGTCGGCTGCGGCGACGGCCTGGTCCAGGTCTCGGACGAGCAGCGCCACGCCCCCGTCGCGCAGCGCCGCGCGCACCCGGTCAGCGTGGCGGGTGCGGCTGACCTCGACCTCCAGCGCCCGCTCGGTCCGGTCGATCAGGTCGGGGTCGGGCGTGATGAGCAGGCACACCGCGCGGGGGTCGTGCTCCGCCTGGGCCACGAGGTCGCATGCCAGCAGACGTGGGTCCGCCGTGTCGTCGGCGATGATCGCGACCTCGGTCGTGCCGGCCTGCGAGTCGATGCCACATGCGCCGGCGGCCGAGACCTGCATCTTCGCCTCGGCGACATACGCGTTGCCGGGTCCGACCACCTTGTCGCACCGGGGGACGGTCTCGGTGCCGTACGCCATGGCGGCGATGGCCTGTGCACCACCGATCCGCAGTACCCGGTCCGCTCCGGTGAGCTCGGCTGCGGCGAGGATGGTCGGGTTGACGGTGCCGTCCGGACCGGGCGGCGTGCACACCACCACCTCGTCGACACCTGCGACGCGGGCGGGCACGACCGTCATGAGCACCGTGGACGGGTACGCACCCAGGCCGCCCGGCACGTACACGCCGACCCGATGCAACGGCCGGAAGACCACGCCGAGCCGGGCGCCATCGTGGTCGGCGTACCAGTCGGCGGGCAGCGCCCGCTCGTGGAACCAACGGACGCGGTCGGCTGCGCGCTCCAGCGCCTCCCGGAGCTGGGGATCGAGGTCCGCAAGGGCCGCGGCACGCTCGCCGGCGGGAGTCTCCCATCGGTTACCGTGCCAGCCGTCGAACCGCGCCGTCAGGTCGCCGACGGCCGCATCACCGCGTTCGCGTACCGCGGCGATCGTGTCGGCGACGCTGTCACGGACCCGGGTCACCGCGACCTCGTCGGGGCTGCGGACGACGTCCATCAGGTCGCCGCGCTCGCCGGTCACATCCGCTCGCGTCAACATCACCGTCGAAAGCCTAGCGCCCGTGGCGGCGAGGACGCGCTCGACCACGTAGCCTTTCACCATGGCGAAACCACGTTGTGCGGGAGGGACGCGGTGAGCCGCGTGCTCCCCCTGTTCCCCCTGCACGTCGTGCTGTTCCCTGGTCGCCCCCTCCCACTGCACATCTTCGAGCCGCGGTACCGCGAGCTCCTCGATGACTCCCTGGCCGGCGACCGCCGCTTCGGCGTCATCGCGCTGCGCTATGGCCGGGCGGAGGCGGGTGGCGCGCACGTCTACGACGTCGGCACGGTCGCCGAGATCGTCCGCGTCGAACGGCTCGACGACGGCCGCTCCAACATCGTCACCCGTGGCGCCGAGCGCTTCCGCATCAGGCGGCTGCTGCGGGACGGCTCGTACCTGCGCGCCGAGGTCGACATGCTCGCCGAGCAGCCGGCCGACGCCACGGTGGCACCGCTCGTGGCGGCGCTGCGCGCCCAGCTCGAGCTGTACCTGCAGGCGATCGGCGCGGGCGAGCAGCTCGCCGGGCGTCTACCGTCCAAGCCCGCAGCGCTGGCGTGGCTGGCGGCATGCGCGGCGGAGCTGCACCTGTCCGAGCAGCAAGAGCTGCTCGAGATCGACTCGCTGGCCGAGCGCCTCCGCGCCACCATGACGTTCCTGCGCCGCGAGCACAGCCTGCTGCGCCGGCTGGGACACGTCACGGTGATGCGCCCGCAGGGCCCGGCCGGAGCCACGCTCAACTGACGACCGGCGACACTGTGGGTCGCTTCGATCTGGGAGGTGGGCGTCGGTTCGCCTGGCGTGTGGTGCGGCGGTACCGTCTGTGCCCATGACCCTCGCCACGATCCCACCCCCGCCGGGCCAGCTGATCACGGTCGGTCCGCTGTCGATCCACTACTACGGCGTGGTGATCGGCATCGGCGCGCTGCTGGCGATCGCGGTCGGTCGCCGGCGCTGGGCGGCGCTGGGTGGTGACCCCGACCTCGTCGACCGCGTGGGCCTCGTCGCGGTGCTCGCCGGGCTGCTCGGCGGGCGGACCGGCTACGTCATCACCCACCTGGACCGCTTCGCCGACCGGCCATGGGCTGTCCTGTTCCTGTGGGAGGGCGGCCTGGCCATCTTCGGGGGGCTGACGGTCGGCATCCTGGTCGGCATCTGGCAGGCGCGTCGGCTGGGCATGCCCGTGCCCGCCGCCGTCGACGCGATCATCCCCGGCCTGCCGCTCGCGCAGGCGATCGGTCGCTGGGGCAACTACTTCAACCAGGAGCTGTACGGCACGCCCACCGACCTGCCCTGGGCGCTGGAGGTCGATCCGTCGCGACGCGTCGAGCCGTACACCGAGTTCGCGACGTTCCACCCAACGTTCCTGTACGAGTCGTTGCTGGACCTCCTGCTGTTCGCCGTGCTGCTGTGGCTCGGCGCCAGGCGGCGCCTGCGGCAGGGCTCGCTGATCTTCGTCTACCTCGCGGGCTACGGGTTCATCCGCTTCTGCGTCGAGCTGCTGCGCACCGACACGACCTTTCGCCTCCTAGGGCTGTCGCGGAACAACTGGATCGCACTGGCGGTCTTCCTCGGTGGCCTGGCGGGCCTGTGGTGGTGGCAGCGGCGTGGTCCCGACCGCCTGGTCGGCACGCCCATCGAGGACACCGACGCCGACGACGCCGCTGTCCCCTCGACCACCGGCGACGATGCCGCGGCGGGACCGGATGAGGGGGCCGATGCTTCCGCTCCCCCGCCGGTACGAGGCGACGCCGAGGACGTACGGTCTCCGAGCTCGCGCGCCGGCCAGTGATCGGTCTGACGACGGGTGACGACGGCGTCACACGCTGCGCGTGGGCGCACGGCACCGCGCTGTACGAGCGCTACCACGACGAGGAATGGGGACGGCCTGTCCGCGACGACCGGCGCCTGTTCGAGCGCATCACGCTCGAGGCGTTCCAGTCCGGCCTGTCCTGGCTGATCATCCTCCGTAAGCGGCCCGCGTTCCGGGAGGCGTTCGCCGACTTCGACATCGCCGCGGTGGCCGAGTTCGACGACGATGATCGCGCTCGCCTGATGTCCGATGCTCGGATCGTGCGCAACCAGGCGAAGATCAATGCGACCGTGAGCAACGCGGTCGCCGCGATGGAGCTGCGTGAACGCGGTGGGTCCCTCGTGGACCTGCTGTGGTCATTCGCACCGTCGGATCCGGGTCCGGCGCCGTCGTCGTTCGATCAGGTGCCGGCGTCCACCGACGAGTCCGGGGCCATGGCCGCGGCGCTCAAGCAGCGCGGCTTCCGCTTCGTGGGCCCGACGACCTGCTATGCCCTCATGCAGGCCGCCGGGATGGTCAACGACCACCTCCTCGGCTGTGAGGCTGGAGACGCGCTCCGCAGCGAAGTACCCGTCTGACCAGCACGAACGCCGACAAAGCACTACCCCGCCGAGGCGCGCGCGGCGCGAATCGCGCACACATGGCGTACGCGCGGACGATTCGCTCACAACCACCCCGGATGATGTCAGTGACCCGCGTTGCGGCCTCGGCGTCCATGCCTGGTATGAGTGACCGTCGACGTCGAGGGTCACCGTCGTGTTCGCGTGCCCGAGACGTCGGACACGACCTTGCCGGTACCCCGGCGCGCAGCGAGATCATCGCGTAGCTGTGACGCAACCCGCTGGTCTTCTCCCTAGACGCCGTCGTGCCGCCTCGTGGCGAGTGGATGGTCAACGACCACCTCGTCGGCTGCGACGGCCGAGCCGTCGTGGACGTCGCGCGCAGGAGGGGCCTGACCCGTCCACCGTCAGAGTTCGAGGACCAGCTTCCCCCGTACGTGCCCGTCCCGGCTGATCTCGTGGGCGCGCGCGACGTCCGAGAACGGAAAGGCCTCCTGGACCACGATGCGCACCGCACCGGCATCGACCTGCCGCGACAGCTCCGCCAGGTCCTCGGCCTGCGGCCGGACGAAGCTGTACCGGCCGCCGACCGCGGCGACGCCCCGCGAGTTGACGTTCGACACGATCCGTTGCGGGTCGCCGACCAGCTCCGCGGACGCGGCGAGCGCCTCCTTGGTGCCGATGTAGTCGACCGACGCGGTGATGCCGTCTGGCGCGGCCTGTTGCACCCGCTCAGCCAGCCCGTCGCCGTAGGTGACCGGCCTCGCGCCGAGCTCGCGCAAGTAGTCCTGGTTGGCCGCGCTCGCCGTGCCGACGACCTGTGCACCGAGCACCTGTGCCCACTGGACCGCGAACGACCCGACCCCGCCGGCGGCAGCATGGACAAGCACGGTGTCACCAGCGCCCACCCCCGCGAGTCGCAATGACTGCACAGCGGTCAGGCCAGCGAGCGGCAGGCCGGCCGCCGCGGTGAAGTCCACGCTTGACGGCTTCGGTGCGAAGTGCCGCGGTGTTCCCGCCACCAGCTCCGCATAGGTGCCGTGTTGGATGTAGTCCTTGCGGACGTAGCCGACGACCGCGTCGCCGACGTGGAACTCCTGCACGGCGGGACCAATGGCCCGCACGACGCCGGCGGCGTCCCAACCCGGGATGAGGGGCAGATACGAGGGAAACACGTCGTGCAGATACCCCTCCCGGATCTTCCAGTCGACCGGGTTGACGCCGGCGGCCCGCAGTTCGACCACGACCATGTCGGGACCTGGCCTCGGGTCGGGCGCCTCCTCGAATGCCAAGGTGTGGGGTCCGCCGTACTCGTGGATCACGATGGCCTGCACGGTCTGCTCGTCCTTCAACTGGAGCGTGGTCGTTCGCGCCCGTTGTCCCCGAGGGCACGGCAGCGAAACGGAGCGGGCGGAGGCGTGCTTGGCACCCGACGTGCGGCAGCCATGCTGAAGCTTCCAACACGGCTGATGTGGTTCTTCTCCGACGGCTCCCCATGACGCGTCATGCGCGCAACCTGGCGACACTCCGTCCTGCGCGCTCACTTCGAGGGCGGCACCGACGTCGTGGTCCTCGAGGGCAGCGCACGGGGCGAGCACACCGGCCTGGCATGGTACGACTTCCCTGCGTACGTGACGCGCTTCCACTTCGCCGCCGGTTGACGGTCACCGCGCGTCGACCACAGGCAGCCGGGCATGTGACAGCAGTGTGCCGTCGCGGCCGTCGAGCGTGACCTCACCGCCATGGAGCACGGCCCGTTGGTCGGGCATGTGACCTATGGGCACGTCGGTGACGACAGGGACCTCCAGGTCGCCGAGGCGATCGGCGAGCACGTCGGCAAACGTGCCCGACGGCCGCGCGGCCGGCGGGTCACACTGCACGGGTGCACCGACCGCGACGCCGGCGACACCGTCGAACGCGCCGCTGTGGCGCAGCTGCGTCAGCAGCCGGTCGACGCGGTACGGCGCCTCCGCAACCTCCTCGAGCAGCAGCACGCATCCGGTCGCGTCGACCTGGTCCCGCGTGCCGGCCAGCGCGGCCAGGACGGTGAGGTTTCCACCGATGAGCGGACCGTGGACGACGTCGCGCGCGGCACCGTCCAGTGGCACGCCGGTCAGCGGCTCCGTGCCGCCGTGCCCGAACAGCAGCGCCCGCAGCTGTGCGACGGCAGCAGGCGGCTGGAGCGGCAGCCGGCCGATGACGTGGCCATGGACGGTGACCAGACCGGCCCGCCGCCACGCCGCGACGAGCAGCGCGGAGACGTCGCTGAAGCCCACGATGAGGGGCGGATCGGCCGTCAGCGCATCCCAGTCGATGCGGTCGAGGATGCGCGTCAGCCCGTAGCCGCCGCGTGCGGCCCACACCGCTCGAACGTCGGGATGGGCGATCGCCGTGTTCAGATCCGCGGCGCGCTGCGCGTCACTGCCGGCCAGGTGTCCCGCCGACCCGCGGACGTGCGCGCCTTCGACGACGTCCAGTCCCCATGACCCGAGCAGCGCGATGCCGTCATCGAGCAGCGCATGGTCGAGCACGGGACCACACGGACTGACGAGCGCCACCGTGTCGCCGCGGCGCAGGGCCGGAGGATGCCGGCCGACTCCGGGCCCGTCGGCCGTCGACGTCACATCAACAGCGGACACTCCATCCTCCGCCCGAGTACTCGCAGCGGTCCCTGACCTGACCCCTCGCGTTCTTCAACGTGGCACGATCGCCGCCGTTGTTCCAGACATACCTGGTGCGCCTCCAATACAGGTCGTTGCCGTCGTTGGTGCCCTTGCCGGTGTGGACGCGGACATAGCCACCCCGTTTCAGGAAGAACCCACCCGGCACCTTGTACAGGTTGCCGGCCCGGTCCCTGACGGTCCAGCCGCCGATCCCGCGACCCTCCGAGCCGATGTTGCGCAGGACGACCATCTCCTCATTGAGTTTCGCGTTGGTCCGGGTGTCCCTGCCGGGAGGGTTGTACGCGATGCGGTAGAGCTCGATCTTGGGACGACTGGTGACGGTCACGGTGACGGTCGCCACGTTGGAGTCGGCCCGTCCGTCGTTCGCACGGTACGTGAACGTATCGGTGCCGGCGAACTTCAGGTCCGGCGTGTACACGACGGTCTGATCAGCACGGACCTGCACCGACCCGTGCGCTGGCTGCGTCAGGTTGTGCACCGTCAACTGGTCCCCGTCGGGATCCGAGTCGTTGGCCAGGAGCGGGATGGTGACCGGTTTGACCGCAGCCGTCGATGCCGCGTCGTCCGAGGCCACCGGCGGACGGTTGGCCGGCTTCCCGCCGCCGATGTTGGGCGCGCTGATCTCGAACATCCTCCCGTCGTTCTCCGTGGGATCGGTCCCGTTGTCGGTCGCCCGGTCCACGATCCACAGGTTCATCCTGCCGCTCCCGTCGCTCGCGGGCGCGACGGCCAACCCCGAGATGTGCCGCAGACCGGCGACGGCGGACGCAGAGATCGTCCGGACCAACGTCCCGTCGCGGGTGATCTCGAAGATCTGCCTGGTCTTCCGCGCGCCGACGTACAGGGTGCCGCGATCGGGGTCCGAGGACAGCCCCTCGAAGTCCACCGGGCCGAGGTGGCTGATGTCGAAGTGGGTCACGGCGTCGTTGCCGTTCGCGAACGTACCGTCCACCGGGTCGACCCGGTAGATCTCCATGCCGACGCCGTCGACGTAGAACAGGTCCCCCGACCGAGGGTCGAACTCGGGGTCCTCGGTGTCCGTTCCACCGTTCGCCGACGTGTCGATCGACCTGACGTCATCGTCTCCGGTGCCGAACACGCCGTCGGCGCCGCGCCTGACCGCGAAGATCGCCCTGGCGCTGTCGTCGGACACGAACAGCGTCCTGGTGGCGTCATCGTGGCCGAGGCCGGTCGGCTCCCTCGAGTGGTTGCCGGACGCACCGGGACCCCACAGGGCACCGACGCCACGCACGGTGCCGGTCCGTGACGAGCGCCACAGGTTGACGTTGTGCCAGCCGGCTCCCGTCGTCTCGTCGACCTCGGAATCGACGACGACGAGCTCATCGGCGGCCGCAGTCCAGACGACCCCGGCGGGGTCCGGTGACCCCGGGCTCCACGCCGACGTCTGCACGGTCCGCACCAGCGTCGCGGTGTCGGTCGGCGCCGCGGCCGCG
Organism: Euzebyales bacterium; assembly: GCA_035461305.1. NCBI lineage: Bacteria > Bacillati > Actinomycetota > Nitriliruptoria > Euzebyales > Euzebyales bacterium. The sequence goes on from DATHVN010000106.1 coordinate 41,880, forward strand.
GTGACGGCCGCCAGGGACAGCTCGGTGACGCCACCGAGCGATCCGGCACCACCGGCGTCGGCAACGTACAGGTTGAGGTTGTCCGGGTCATCCGTCGAGTCCGTGCTGGGCGCGAACGTCATCGCGACAGGCTCCGACAGCGCCGTCGACGCGAGGTCGATGCTGTCCCGGACATCACCGTCGCGGTCCACCGCGTCGATCCGCTCGCTGCTGGGGTCGAGGACATACAGCAGGTCGTCCTCGGCGTTGAACGCGATCAGCCGGTCATCGCTCTGGTCCAACGGAAGCTGAGCCGACGGGCTGGAGCGATCGTCCTCGACGACCGTGACCGCATCGTCGCGCTCATCGAGGACGAACCACGTGTCGGTCTGCGGATCGAACGTCGCGCTGTCCGGTTCCTCGAGCTGCAGGCCATCGATCGGTGCGCGCTCGGTCCGCGGCGTCCGCCCATCGAGGGCGCTGTCGGGTACCTGCACCGCGTCACCGCCATCGATGACGGTCAGCTCGTCCCGCGCGGCGTTGAACGCGAGCGTCTCCGGGTCGGATAGCTCGGGCAGGGTGAGGGTCCCTCGGCCCTTCCCGTCCGCGTCCAGCCGGAGGACCGGCGTCACGGTCCCGTCGTCCGCTGCCACGAGGAACTGACGTCGCGACGGATCGTAGGCCAGGCCCACGGGGTGGGCCACACCGAGCTCGCCGGTCCAGACCGTCTGGACCTCCTGCGCGTCGTGGGACGGCCGGACCGGCGCCGCCGCTGCCGCGCGCGGCGTACCGGCGCCCGTCGCCACCGTGCCCCACAGCGCCACGACCACGCCCACCGCCAGCGTCCGGAGACCCGCCGTCCTCCGAGGTCTGCCCACCTGTCCCATCTATCTGCCTTCCGTTGTCCCGCCGCACGATCAGCCGGCTCGTGGATGCAGCGGCCACGTGCGCCGACGGCCCCCGCACTCCGTCGAGCAGGCGTGATGCGCCGCATGTGTCGCCGCGATCCCGGGTCCCGCCGGGCCCTGATGGATGACGGCACCGTACGGGATCGAGCGGCCCGCGCATCCCCAATTGAGGGCATCTGCGACGTCGTGGCGATTGGCCGAGTCCGACGTATCCGCACAGCCCGCGGGCAGGTGCCTGGACGTCGCTGTGGGCCGCGAGCGGTGGCGACCGGGTGGCGCCTCACGCGACGGCTTCGGGGCCGAGGATCTCGGACAGCTCCGCGAACAGGCCGGGGTTGCGGTTGATGCTGAAGTCCGAGGGCAACTGCAACGTCGTCGGGTTCTCGCGCGCCGACAGGCCGAGCTGCAGGTGCACAGGCACCGGGCCGGGGTGGTCCGACAGGATCGTTCGGAGGCGGCCGACGACGCTGTCGGTGCACTGCTGTGGTGCCACTTGGAGCACCAGTGGCCGGCCGTCAGCGTCGGACGTGTCGGGGGCGATGACGTCCAGTGCGATGATCTTGGGCGGGTCGGCGTTGTCGAGCCGCCCGGTCACACAGAGCAACGCGTCGTCGGTGAGCAGATCCGCCGCCGACTGGTAGACGCTCGGGAAGAAGATGCAGTCGATGCTGCCGCGCAGGTCCTCAAGCGTCCCGACCACGTACGGCTCGCCCTTGCGGGTGAACTTCTTCTGCAGTCCGGTCAGGATTCCCGCGACCTTGATGTCGTCGCGTCCGCCGCCGGCCTCGAGCAGTTCACCGATCGACACCGACGACAGCGCCGACAGCAGGCCCTGCATGCCGAGCAGCGGGTGGTCCGAGACGTACAGCCCCAGCATCTCACGCTCATGCGCGAGCTTCTCACGGCGCTCGAACTCGACGTCGGCGATCACGACGTGGTCGATCAGCGGGACCTCGTCATCGCCGTCTCCGCCTGCACCGTCGAACAACGAGAACTGCCCCTCGGCCTCGGCGCGCTTGCGGGCGATCGCCTCGTCCGCGATGGGTGCGAACGACAGCAGCAGGCCCTTGCGGGGATGTCCGAGCGACTCGAACCCGCCGGCCTTGATGAGCGACTCCAGCGTCCGCCGGTTCAGGCACCCGGCGTCGACCTTGGCGCAGAAGTCGGCGAAGCTCGCGAATGCGCCCTGGCGCTGGCGGGCCTCGATGATCGCCTCCACGACCTGCTCGCCGACGTTGCGGACCGCCGACAGGCCGAAGCGGATCCTGCCGTCCGCCGGCGCGAAGTCAAGCTTGCTGGCGTTGACGTCTGGTTGGAGGACGTCAATGCCCATCATCCTGCAGGTGTGCAGGTAGAGCGGCAGGCGGTCCTTGTTGCCCTTGACCGACGTCAGCAGGGCGGCCATGTACTCGACCGGGTAGTTGGCCTTGAGCCACGCGGTCTGGTAGCTGACCAGGCCGTACCCGGCGGAGTGGGACTTGTTGAACGCGTAGTCCGCGAACCCCTCGATAAGGTCCCACAGCCCCGTGCCGAATGACTCCTCGTAGCCGCACTCGACGATGCCCGCCAGGAACTTCGCCTTCTGCGCCTCCATCTCGGAGCGGTTCTTCTTGCCGATGGCACGGCGCAGCATGTCGGCCTCACCGAGCGAGAACCCGGCGACCTTCTGCGCGATCTGCAGCACCTGCTCCTGGTAGACGAGGATGCCGTAGGTGGGGTCGAGGAACTCGCCGAGGTCGTCGTGCAGCAGCGTGACCTTGGACCTGCCGTGCTTGCGGCGGGCGTATTCGGTGTGCAGCTCGGCCTTCATCGGGCCCGGCCGGTAGAGGGCGAGCAGGGCGACGATGTCGTCGAAGCAGTCCGGCTTGAGCTGGCGCACCAGCGCCTTCATGCCGGCCGAGTCGAGTTGGAACACGCCGTCGGAATCACCCTCGGACAGCATCCGGTAGGTGGGCTCGTCGTCGAGCGGGATGTCCTCGATCTCGACCCGCTCGCCGGTCGTCGCCTCGATGTGCTCGAGCGCGTCGGAGATGACCGTCAGGTTGCGCAGGCCGAGGAAGTCCATCTTGAGCAGGCCGATGGCCTCGACCATCGCCCCGTCGTACTGCGTGACGATCTCGCCGTCGGCCTCGACGCGCAGGATCGGGGCATGGTTGGTGATGGGCTCGGCGCCGATCACGACACCGGCCGCGTGGATCGAGTGCTGGCGGCGCAGCCCCTCGAGGCTGTGCGCCGTGTCGAGCACCTGCTTGGCGTCGGGCTCGTTCTCCCACGCCTCCCGCAGCTCCGCCGACAGCTCCCGTGCCTGGTCCAGCGGATACTCCCGGCCCATGACGGCCGGCGGCAGCATCTTGGTCAGCCGCTCGCCGAAGCCGTAGGGGTGGCCGAGCACACGGGCGGCGTCCTTGATCGCCTGTTTGGCTTTGATCGTCGAGAAGGTGATGATCTGGGCGACGTGGTCGTCGCCGTAGCGCTCGGTGACGTAGCGGATCATCTCGCCACGCCGGCGCTCGTCGAAGTCGATGTCGATGTCGGGCATCGACACGCGGTGGGGGTTGAGGAAGCGCTCGAAGATCAGGCCGTGTGCGATGGGGTCGAGGTCGGTGATGCCCATGCAGTACGACACGGCGCAGCCGGCGGCCGATCCACGGCCCGGCCCCACGCGGATGCCGACCTCGCGCGCATGGTTGCAGAAGTCGGCAACGATCAGGAAGTACGCCGGGTAGCCCATCTGCTCGATGACGCCGAGCTCGTGCTCGAGTCGCTCGACCACGTCGGGCCGCAGCGTGCCGTCCTCCCCGGTGCGGTACCGCTCGCGTGCACCGGCGAAGACCTGCTCGCGCAGGACGTCGGCCTCAGTGCGGTCGCCGGGCACCGGAAAGCGCGGCAGGTGGTGGGTCCCGAAGTCGATCTCCAGTTCGCACCGCTCGGCGATCTCGACGGTGTTGCGCCACGTCTCGGGGTGGTCGGGGAACAGCGCCCGCATCTCCTCGGCGGTCTTGACGTAGTGCTGGTCGCCGTGGAACTTGAAGCGGTCGGTGTCGGCCCTGAGCGACCCGGTCTGGATGCACAACAGCACGTCGTGGGCGTCGTGATCGGCCCGGGTCGTGTAGTGGCTGTCGTTCGTCGCCACGAGCCCGACGCCGAGGTCCTGGGCGATCTTGATCAGCTCGGGGTTGGTCTGGAGCTGCCCGTCGATGCCGTGGTCCTGGACCTCGATGAAGTAGTTCTCGGCACCGAAGATGTCGCGGTGGCTGGCGGCGGCCGCCAGCGCGGCGTCGCGGTCGCCGGCGAGCAGCAGCTGGTTGACCTCCGAGCCCAGGCAACCGGAGAGGCAGATCAGGCCCTCGGCGTACTCGGCGAGCAGCTCCTTGTCCGCGCGCGGCTTGTACCAGTAGCCCTCGAGGTAGGCCCGTGACGACAGCCGCATGAGGTTGCGGTAGCCCTGTTCGTTCTGCGCGAGCACGATGAGGTGGTAGTACGGCTCGACCCTTCCGGGGCGACCGCCACCTGCGAACATCGTCTCGTCGCCGGCGGGACCGCGGGTGCCCTTGGAGAAGCGACTGCCCGGGGCCATGTAGAGCTCGACGCCGATGATCGGCTTCACACCGTGGCGCAGGCCCGCCTTGTAGAAGTCAAGCGCCCCGAACATGTTGCCGTGGTCGGTCATGGCCATCGCGGGCATGCCCTGCGCGGCGGCGGTGCGCATGAGATCGTCGACCCGACTCGCGCCGTCGAGCATCGAGTACTCGGTGTGCACGTGTAGATGGACGAACGAGTCGGTCACGCTCCTCCTCGCGCCGTCAGGCCTTCCGGGGTTGACATGCCGTCCGGACAGCGCGGCATGTCACGGACACGCGCTCCGCGCTCCATCGCGCGGCGACCGGACCGTGCGCGAGCCGTCGCCGCACCGCCGTGGGACCGTCGGAAACGACATCCGTGTGACCCCGAACGCTAGCACACGCCCGGGCCATCGCCCCCCGATCCCACACCGCCGGCGGGATCCGTCGCGGGTCCGCCGCCGACCGCGTCCAGGCGGCGCACGGCGCGCCGCAGATCGTCGGGGCACGGCTCGTCGAGGGCCACGTGGGCGCCGGTCACGGGGTGTGCGAAGCCGAGGTGTGCGGCATGCAACGCCGGGCGGTCCAGCTCCAGGTCGGACGCCAGCTCCGCCGACGCACCGTAGGCCCGGTCCCCCACGACCGGGTGGCCTAGCGCCGCCATGTGGACCCGCACCTGGTGCGTCCGACCGGTCTCGAGCGTCACGTGGAGGCTGGTGGCCCGGCCCCACGAGCGCTTGACCTCGTAGTGGCTCACCGCGGGGCGCCCGTCGGCCGCCGTGCGGAAGCGCGTGCGGTCACCGGGGTGCCGTGCGATGGGCGCGTCGACCGTCGCCCGGGCGTGCGCGGGCGATCCCTCGACCAGCGCCCAGTAGTGGCGGGTGATGCTGTGCACGTCGAACTGCTCCCGCAGGCCGCGCAGGGCCTCGCCGGTCCGCGCGACGACGAGCAACCCCGACGTGCCCCGGTCGAGACGGTGCACGATCCCGGGGCGCGCAGGGTCGTCGCCGGGTGCCAGCGTCACCCCCATCGCGCGGAGCGCGTCGACGAGCGTGCCGTCACCCACGCCCGCGCCGGGATGCACGACCATGCCCGCCGGCTTGGCGACGACCACGACGTGCTCATCGGCGTAGCGGACCGGCACCGGGGGTGGCGCCGCGACCGCACCGGCCGGCGCGTCGGCCACCTCGACGTGCTCGCCTCCGCGCACGCGGTAGGACTTGCGGACGACGGCGCCGTCGACGGTCACCTCACCTCGGCCCACGCGCGCCTGTGCCTGCGCACGCGGCTCGTCGAGCAACGCGGCGACGACCCGGTCGATGCGGTCGCCCCGGGCCTCGGCCGGCACGACCAGCCGGGCCGGCCCCATCAGCGCCGTGGGGTCGAGGTGTCGGGACGGACCGACGGGCGCCGCGGGGCGTTCGCCAGACGGCGCTCCTCGCGCTCGGCGCGCATCAGCAGCACCCCGAGCGCGAGGGCGCCGCACACGATCGCCGAGTCCGCGATGTTGAACACCGGGAACCACCGGAGATCGAAGAAGTCGACGACGTACCCGTTGGGAAGCCCCGGGTACCTGGCGACGCGGTCGATCGCGTTGCCCAGCGCACCACCGGTCAGCAGGCCGTAGCCGGCGGCAGATGAGAGGCGGTCGGTGTCGGGGAGGGCGCGCACGATCATGATGACGACGACGACCGCCACGATCGGGAACATGCCGGAGAACCCTGGGATGCCGAACGCTGCGTTGGGGTTGCGGACCAGACGCAGGTCCATCAACCCGAGGTCGATCACGCGGGCGGACAGCTCGGCGACCGCGATGCCCTTCGTGGCCTGGTCGCACACGAGGATCGCGGCGGCGACGGCCGCCCACACGACCCACACGAGCCGTCCCGGCAACGCCCGTCGCGACGCCGGCTCCGAGCCGTCATCGGCGGCGGGGGTCGCGGCCGTGGCGTCGGGCTGCACGTCGCCCGGATCCGTGCCGTCCGGGGTCGTCCGCGTCTCGTCTGTCACCTGGGTCATCCGCCGGTCGCGCCGCTGTCACACGGCCGAGTCTACGCACCGCCAGCGGGCCCGCCCCCGCCCGACGGCGCACCGGCGATCGCGGCCACGACCTGCGCCGGCGCGCGCCCGGCGATGCGCAGCGTCTTGGCGCGCCCCGTCGCACCATGCTCGAGGACGACCGCGGAGGGCGCGACGCCGACCGCGCGCGCGACCGAGTGGCACAGTGCCGCGTTCGCCCGGCCGTCAGCGGCCGGTACGCGGACCCTCCACACGATCACGGCGCGGGCGGGGCCGCCGTGACGGCTCGGCATCGACCGCACCTCGACCGGGCCCTCGCGGCTGGCGCCGGGCTGCGCGTGCACGGCGAGCAGGACGTCCTCGCCGGCCGCCCGACAGGCGGCGTCGACCGCGGACGGGGGGATCGCGGACCGCTGCGGCACACGGACAGGATAGGCTCCACCGCTTCCGGGGCGGTGCGGTATATCGTGACCCGCGATCGTCCGACACCGGCCCGGCGCGCCGCGGACCAGTGGCCCCAACGCCGTCGACCGATGCCGCGACGTCCAACGGCGACACGGGTGCCCCAGGTGCCGCGGGAGGTGGTCAGCACGCTCACGATCCGCCAGCCGGCCGACACGCCGCCGGACGCCGCCGACCTCGACCGCGGCGTGAGACGTCGGTGGCGTGACCGGCGTCTCACCGGTCGGCCGGACGCAGCCCGCGACGCAGGGGCACCCCGCTACGCCCTCCACGTTGCGCCGCTACGCGCAGCCGGTCCGATCGATGCGGCACGCGTGACACTGCACGCGTCGGTCGACGTGCTCGCACGCCATCGGGCGATGTGCGGGACGCGGGTCGAGCACGTGCTCGGATGGGATTGCCATGACCCCGCCGTGCCGGCGGACGGCGTGGAGCAGACCGTGTCGTGGCACATCGGGCGCGACGAGCGGATGCGGCGCACGCTGGGGTGCGACGACACGGCCGGGACCGCGCAGACGATGGAGCCGACCTACGTGGACAGCGTGTGGTGGGCGATTGCACAGCTGTGGGAGGCGGGCCTGGTGCAGGAGGCGACGACCACGGCGTGGTGGTGCGGAGCCTGTGGACGCGATGTCGACGACGACGGCGTCAACGCTTCGGAGGTGGCCTCGGCGACCGCGCTCGTCCGATTCCCAGTGCGCGGCGACACCGCGCTGTGCACGGTCGGTGCGTCGGTGCTGGTCGCCGTCGAGCAGGTCGCTGCGCTGCCGTCCATCGACGTCGTCACCACCCCGGCCGGCCGCGACCTCGTGCTCGCGCAGGCGGCAGGCGACGCCTACCCGGTGGTCATCGCGCGCGACGCGGTCCCGGCGGCGCTCGGGCCCGACGCAACGGTCCACCGCGACGTTGCGGTCGACGAGGTCGCCGGCCAGCACTGCCGCCACCCTTCGACGTCCCGCGCCGTCGAGGTGTCCATATCGGACGGCGACGCCGCGGCGACGGCGACCGGCTTCACGGTTCCGGTGGCGGCCGCGCCGATGGCAGGTGCCGGCACGGACACCGCACTCCTCGACGTGCTGCGCGACCGCGGCCTGCTGCTGCGCGTCGACGAGCGACGGCGCACAGTCACGCAGTGCGTGGCCTGCGGCGGTGCGGTGGTCCGGCGGGACGGTGGCGTGTGGGCCGTGACGACGTCGCAGGTCGCCGACCAGCTCGCCGCGGAACGGGCGGGCGTCACCCGCCACAGCGCCACGGGCACGCCGGCGCCGACCCCCGACGACGGCCGGGACTGGATCATCTCGCGGTCGGCCGGGCACGGGATCCCCATGCCGTTGTGGCGGTGCGAGGTGTGCCATGAGGTCACCGCCGTCAGCGGGCGGGCGCGGCTCGCGGCCCTGGTCGGGTGCGAGGTCGACGCGCTCGACCCCTGGGACGGGTCTGTCGACACGGCGACCTTCGTGTGCCGAGCCTGTAGCGACGGCATCGCGCGGCGTGTGCGCCTCGTGGTCGACACGCGCTTCGTCGCGGGCGCGATGCCCTTCGCACGGTTCGGGTTCCCCGCGTTGCCGGGCAGCGACGTCCGCGTCGCACGGAACTGCCACGCCGACCTCGTGGTCGACCGGTCGGATGGGGCCGCCGACGCCATGCTGATCGTCGCGAGCCTGCTGTGGGACGCCGGCAGCCACGACGCGGTGCTGACGACCGGCGGGCACTCGGCGGGAGACGACGTCGACGTGGACGGCCTGTGCGCGCGACACGGCGCGGACGCGGTCAGGTGGGCCTCCGTGACCGCCCCCGCGGAGTGGCTCGACCGGCATGTGGGCGAGGAACTCGCCGCTGCGGCGGTGGATGCCATCGTCACCCCGCTGCTGGACGCCTGCACCTCATTCGAGAAGGCGGCTGCTGACGCCCCCTGGTCACCGGCGGATGTCGCGGGCGTCGCTGACGTCGTCACGCGGCCGGTCTGGGACCGCTGGATCCTCGCCGAGCTCGCCGACACCGTGGCGGTGGTCCGTCACCGCCTGGACGACCTCGACCTGGCCGGTGCGGGCCGGCGCATCCAGTCGTTCGTGACGGCCGTCGGGCTGTGGCGCTCGCATCGCGCTGCGGACGCCGGTGCGACGGCCGAGCGGGACGGGGCGTCCTCCCTCGCGACGTTCCACGAGTGCCTCGTGACGGTCGCTGCGCTGCTGGCACCGTTCACCCCGTTCCTGAGCGACGAGCTGTTCGAACGGCTCGTGCGGTCCAGCGAGCCGGTGGCACCCGACAGCGTCCACCTGCTGCGCTACCCGGTCCCCCACGCCGCGGCACGCGACGACGACCTGCGCCGATCCATGCACGCCGACCGCGATCAGGGGATGCGCCTGGCTCGCGACGTCATCCGCGCCGTGAACGAGCTGCGGGTGCACCGGGGCGTGGACGACGGCGACCCCATCACCGTGCGCATCGACGCCGACGCCGAGGTCGGGGCGGCGGTCGAGACGCACCGCAGGACGATCGCCGACCACGTGCTCGCCACGCGCATCGAACTGGGACTGACCGAGGACGGGGTGCCCGTCCCGCTCAATGACGCGCCGGCGCGGCTGGCCCTGCGTCGGGCGGCGCCGTGAACCTGCGACGTGCGGGGCTGGTGGCCGCCGCGGCGACGGCGGCGATCCTGCTGTGGCGGCTGCGGCCCGGATCCGCCGGTGAGGGCGACGCACCGGTCGGAGACGAACCGCGCGTGGTCGCACGTCTCGCGACCTGGGCGCCTTCGCGACCGTTGTCACGCGCTGGTCGGCTGGCGGGCTATGTTTGGGCCGCACCGCTCACGGCCGCGGGGCTGCTGCTCGGCGCGCTGTCCGGCTCACGGCCGCAGGTCCGTGACGGCGTGCTGCTGTTCACCGAGGCCCGCGGCCTGGGCGGACGCATGCTGCGCTGGCGCGGGTTCGGGGCAGCCACACTCGGGCACGCCGTGATCACCGCGCGAGTGCCCACCGAACGACTGCTGCGTCACGAACTGGTACACGTCCGCCAGGCCGAACGATGGGGACCGCTGTTCGTACCGCTCTACGTCGCCGGGCTGCTCCGCTACGGTTATCGGCGCAACCCGTTCGAGCGTGCGGCCTACGCGGCGGCGGCTCCCGGTTCCGACGTCGCCTAGGGTCTGGACGTGTCGTGCGGCGTGGCCGACGATGACGTCCAGCGTTGCGACGGCGGGCGGGCGCGACGCACGCCGGCGCCCGCGATGAGCAGGCCGACGAGGACGACGGCGATGCTGGACCACAGCATTCCGGTGCCTTCCGCACCGAGGAGCAGGCCGATGAGGACCAGCACGGCGGCGATCAGCTCGATCGCCAGGCCGAGCGCGATCACGCGGTGTCGCGGTTCTCGCCCTCGTTGTGCGACCGTGAGCCCGTCGCCGCACGGCGAGCGGCGACATCGTCGCCCGTGCCCTCACCGGTCTGGCGTCCGTTCTGCGCGCTCCAGACGCCCTCCGGGCGAGGGGACCAGGGCGGCCCGCTGCGGTTGTCGCCCGCATCGCCGACCGGCTTGGCATTCCACGCCGATCGCCGGGGCGTGCCGTCGTCGCCGCTGCGCTGCGCTGCGGGGGAGCTCGGCTGACGTGACCGCCTGGAGTCGCTGTCTCCGGTGTCCGACGGCAACCGCTGCGGTTCCTCGACCGACAGCGTGCCGAGCCGCTCGACCGACGACGGGATCTCGGGCAGGTCGCCGACGCGGTCGAGGACGGCGAGCTGCTCGGCGATCGCGCTGCGCACGCGCTCGGTGTAGTCATCACGGAATGCCCGCAGGTGGGCAACCGCCCGACGCACGCGGTCGGCACCATCGCGAGCCTCGCGCCACTCGCGGTCAGCCGCCGACCGCGCACTGGCCAGCAGCTCGTCGGCGCGTCGGCGCGCGTCGCTCACGACGCGCTCGGCCTCGCTCTCGGCCTCGCTGACGACCCGGTCGGCCGTCTGTTCGGCCGCAATGAGCGTCCGCTTCAGCAGCCGCTCCGATTCCAGGGTGCCGGTGCTGCCCCCTGCCTTGCTCCCACCTCCCGAGCGCTCCATCTCACGGAGCTGCTCGAGCGCGCGGTCACGCTCGTCTTGGAGCGAGACGACGCGGTCAGCGAGACGCGACAGGTGGTCGTCGACCTCATCTGGGTCGTAGCCCCGGAACCGCTCCTTGAAGTCTCGCTGAATATCTTGGGGGGTCAGGCTCATCAGCACACCAAACTCTGCAGGACGACGATCGCAACGAACAACAAGATAGGCGATACGTCAAGGGCCATTGCGCCCATCCTTATGCTTGGGATCAGGCCACGCAACGGTGTCAACAGTGGATCCGTGACCGCGTGGACAGCCCGAGCGATGGGTCGGACGGGTTCAGGCACCGAGGGTACCCACGAAAGCACGATCCGTACGATCAGGATCACGTAGTAGACCTGCAGGACGAAGCACAGGATGTCCCGGAGCAGGCTCACCCGCCCTCCTGTCTACGGACCGTCACGTTCTCACGCCTGGTTGAAGAACCCGCGCTCACTCAGCTTACGACGCTCCTCGGTCGAGAACTCGACACCTCGCGGTGTCAGGAGGAACACTCGATCGCCTACCCGTTCGATCCGCCCATCCAACCCGTAGATGAGGCCGGACGCAAAATCGAGGACCCGCTTGGCCACGCTCTCGCTGGCCCCGGCGAGGTTCATGATCACGGGGATGTCGTTGCGGAAACGGTCGCCGACCTCCTCCACCTCGTTGAATGTCATCGGCGCCGTGTAGTGCACGGTCGTGTTGGACACGGGGTGCGCGCGCTGTGCCAAACGCTCCGTGCGCAGATCGTCCATCGTGCGCGCCCGGGTGGTGATCGCACCACCCCCGCGGGCCGTCGACAGCCGTCGCACGTTGGTTTCGCCGTCGAGCTCGTCGAGCGACCCGGGCGCGGTCGCATCGATCTCGTCGGCGTACTCGTCCTCGTAGTCCTCAGCCAGGCCGAGCCAAACCATCGCGTTGCGCAACATCGTCGCCATGATCCTCCCGCTTTCCCAATCACTCAGTGCGTGATCGTGGGCCGAACACGTCCGTGCCCACACGCACGATGGTCGCGCCGTTGGCGATCGCAACCTCGAGATCGCCCGACATGCCCATGGACAGCTCCACGACCTCCGGGTGGCCGCTCGCGACCTGCGCACGAAGCGCTCGCAGGCGGGCGAACACCGCGTCGGGGTCCACGTCGAGCGGCGGGATCGCCATCAGCCCCGTCGCCGTGACCCCGGGCAGCTCGGCGATCCGTTCGGCAAGGTCCTCGATGTCCTCTGGACGGCAGCCATCCTTGCGCTGCTCGCCCGTGACGTTGACCTGGATCAGCACGTCCTGGTTCCCACCCACCGACGCCATGTGGTCCGCGATCGCGTCGGCCAGCCTGATCCGGTCCACTGAGTGGACGAGTACGACGCGCCCCGCTACCAGCCGCACCTTGTTGCGCTGCAGCCGGCCGACGAAGTGCCAGCGGAGCTCGGCCGGTGGGTCCTCTGCCAGCTTCGCGTCGAGCTCCTGCGCCCGGCTCTCGCCGAACTCGAGCTGTCCCGCGTCGAAGGCGGCCCGGATCCGGTCGAGGGGGTGGAACTTGCTGACCGCCACAAGCCGGACGTCGTCGGGCAGCCGCCCCGCGGCGCGCGCCGCGGTCGCGATGCGCCGTCGCACCGCCGCAAGCCGCGCCGCCACCCGTCCATCGTCGCCGACGGCGCCCATCGCGCTCGTCATCATGCATGTCGCTGCCCACGGACGACGATGCCCGCCTGCCGGCCGGCGCCCGGCTCCCGGCGATGGCTGTACCAGCGGCAGGGCGTGCACCGCGTGCAGCCGCCGAAGCGCCGCACGGTGCCGACGCCCATCGCGGCGAGCTGCGCCGCGACGGCCGCCGGAAGGTCCAGCGACGGCGTGCCCCACGTCGTGGTCGCCGCGGCCTCCGGCACCAGCGCCGTCACGTCGTCGGCGAGCTCCTGCTCAACCTCGTAGCAGCACCCGCCGATCGCGGGACCCACCACGGCCTCGAGGCGCGTCGGGTCGGCCGGTGCCATGGCGGTCACCGCCGCACCCACGACGCCGCTGGTCACACCACCGCGGCCCGCGTGCACCGCGCCGACGGCGTGGCCCGGGTCGGCCAGCAGCACCGGCACGCAGTCGGCCACCTGCACGACCAGCGCGACACCTTCATCGGTCGTCACCAGCGCGTCGACCGACGGCAGGCTGTCGTCGTGGGCGTGCAGCCCGCGTCCGCGGTCGTCCACATCCACGACGGCGACAGCCGAGTCGTGCACCTGCTGCATGAACACCAAGTCGTCGGGCGCCGCGCCGACCGCGTCCGCCAGCCGGGGGCGTGCCGCGGCGTCCGGCGCTCCGACCGCCAGCGAGACGTTGCCGTCGGGCGCAGCGGAGAACGCGAAGCGGATCGACGGATCCGCTCTGGTCACCCCGGTCAGCGTGGACGGCACGACAACGCCTTCCCCTCAGCGCTTGAGGAAGCTGGGGATGTCGAGGTCGTCGTCGGCGTCGATCACGATCGGCGGCCGCGACCGCGGACGGCCCTGGGCATCGCCGCCGATCGTGCCGCGGGCGACGCCGTTGGTCGCCGGCGAGGGCTCGGCGTCGCGCTCCGACACCGGCTGCGATGCGGACCGCTCGGGCGTCGACCCGACCTGGGCTGCCCGGTGTTCGTTGCGGTTCGACGCCGAGGCGGGGACCGGGCGGACGAGCTCGTGACGGCGCGCGTTCTCCCCCGCGAAGCCGGCGGCGATCACCGTGACCTTCACCTCGTCGCCGAGCGCGTCGTCGATGACGGTGCCGAAGATGATGTTCGCGTCGTCGTCGGCCGCGTCAGCGATGATCTCCGCCGCCTCGTTGACCTCGTGCAGCCCGAGGTCGCTGCCGCCGGCGATCGTCAGCAGCACACCGTGCGCGCCCTCGATCGACGCCTCGAGCAGCGGCGAGCTGACCGCCATCTTGGCGGCCTCCGACGATCGGTGGTCACCGCGCGCATGGCCGATGCCCATCAGCGCGCTGCCGGCATCCTGCATGATCGCCTTGACGTCGGCGAAGTCGGTGTTGATCAGCCCCGGTGTTGTGATCAGGTCGGTGATGCCCGCGACGCCCTGCAGCAGCACATCGTCTGCAAGCCGGAACGCCTGGAGCATGGTGGTCTGCGCGTCGGAGATCTCGAGCAGACGGTCGTTTGGGATCACGATCAGCGTGTCGACGGCCTCGCGCAGGTTGTCGATCCCCTGCTCGGCCTGGAGGCTGCGCCGCCGCCCCTCGAACGCGAACGGCCGGGTCACCACGCCGATCGTCAGCGCGCCGACGCCCTTGGCGACGTCCGCCACGATCGGTGCGCCGCCGGTGCCGGTGCCACCTCCCTCTCCGGCGGTGACGAAGACCATGTCGGCGCCCTTGAGCACCTCCTCAAGGTCGTCACGGTGCTCCTCGGCCGCCTTGCGGCCGATATCGGGGTCGCTGCCCGCTCCCAGCCCGCGGGTCAGCTCCCGGCCGACGTCGAGTTTGACGTCGGCATCGGACATCAGCAGTGCCTGGGCATCGGTGTTGATCGCGATGAACTCGACGCCCTTGAGTCCCGCCTCGATCATGCGGTTGACCGCGTTGACGCCGCCGCCGCCGATGCCGACGACCTTGATCACCGCGAGGTAGTTCTGAGGTGCCGCCACGGCAGCTCCTTCCGGTCCTGTCAGGTGCGCGGGTCCGTCCTTAGAACGCTCACCCTGAGGTAAAGGGTTAGTGTTATGTCAACCTATCGATTGGCCGAGACCATACGTAAGCACCTCCCTGGTTGCAAGGAACCTCGACCGCGAATCACGTCGAGGGAACTACGACGGGGTTGGCGGGTGCCCGGACGTCCAGGGATCCGCCGCCCTCGACCGCTTCGGGCAGCAGGACGCGGATCACCTCGACCTTCAGCGCGAGGTCCCGCGCTGTGCCGAACCGCACCCCGACCGTGATCGGCTCACCGTCGTCCGGGTCACGTGGAGGTACGCGCAGCTGCAGGACCAGCCTGTGGTCGTCGGTCACCTCGTACGCGGTGACCTTGCGACGCAGCCAGCCGGGCAGATGGGTGTGCACCTCGACTGCGTCACGCACGTACGGGTCGTCGATCGGCCGGCCGAGCTCCGGCAGCGCCGTGTCGTCCAGCACGATCACCGGCGCGTCCTTCACGCGACCGCCGTCGACCAGCACGGCTTCGTCGTCGACCTTCCACGACGCGCCGTCGGTCTCGACGGTCAGCAGCGGCGTGCGGGGCGTCACCTCGATCGCGACGGTCGACGGCGGAGACCGCCGGACCACGGCCTCGTTGACCCACGGCAGGTCCTCGACACGCGCGCGGGCCTCGTCGAGCGGCGCCGTCAGCAGGTGCTGCCCGGACTCGAGCGCCGCCGTGCGCTCGACGGTCCGCGCCCGTCGGCCGGAGACGCCCTCGACGCGGATGCCACTGATGTCGAACAACGGCGACCGCAGAACGACCGCGACGCCGGCGATCAGCACGAGCAGCACGAACAGGCTGAGCGTGCGCCGCTGGCGACGGCGCACGGCGTCGGCACGCACCCGCGCGCGGCGGGCGCGGATGCGGGCATCCATGTGGCCGGACTTGGCGGTCGCGGTCATGTCGTCACCTCCGCGGGCGGACCGGGTGGCGCACCACGGCCTGGACCATCATCGAACCCTGCGAGCACGACCTCGGTGCGCAGCTGGACACCTGCAGTCTCGTGCACGCGCCGCTGTGCGCGGAGGATCAGGGCGCGGACGTCGGCCGCGGAGGCCTGCGGGGCGACGGTGATGAAGTTGGCGTGACGGGTGCTGATGCGCGCGCCGCCCACCCGCTCGCCCTTCAGGCCGGCGGCCTCGATCAGCCGGCCGGCGGAGTCACCCGGTGGGTTGCGGAACACGCTGCCGCAGCTCGGTTCGTTGATCGGCTGGTGATCCCGCCGCCACTGGCGCATCTCGGACATCTGTGCGGCGATCTCGTCCGCGTCGGCCGGCACGAGCCTCAGCTCGACGCGGGTCACGATCGCATCGACGGGCAGCTCGCTGTGCCGGTAGGAGAAGCCGAGGCGTGCGGCGTCCCAGCGTTCGGGTACGCCGTGGGCACTCATGCGTGCGACGTCGGCCCACACGAGCACGTCGCGCATCTCACCGCCGTGCGCGCCGGCGTTCATGCGCACCGCGCCGCCGACGGTCCCGGGGATCGCCACGCCGAAGGCCAGTCCCGCCAGCCCGTGGCGCGCGACGGTGCGCGACAGCGCGGGCATCGGCTCGGCCGCACCCGCGTGAACGACGGCGCCGGCGACGTCGACCCCGCGGAACCCCCGCCCGAGGACGATCGCGATGCCCGGCCAACCATCGTCGGCGATCAGCAGGTTGCTGCCCCGGCCGATGACAAGCCATGGACTGCCGGACCGGCGCGCGACCCCGGCGACCGCGGTCAGGTCGTCGGGCGATTCCGCCCTGACGAGCACGGCGGCAGGGCCGCCGACCCGCATCGTCGTGTGGCCCGAAAGATCGGCATCGGCGAGCACACGCGCGGGATCGATCACCGCACGCAGCGCTGCGACGCGATCGTCACCCACGCACACCCCGCAGCCGGTCGAGTGCCACGGGACCGACCTCCGTGATGTCACCGGCGCCCAGCGTGAGGACGAGATCGCCCGACGTGACGAGCTCGAGCAGGCGACCGGGAACGTCGGCAACCGATGGGACGTAGTGGACCTGCGCACCGGCCTCGGCGGCGGCGTCGGCAACCAGCGCACCGGTCACACCGGCGACCGGCTGCTCGCCAGCACCGTAGACGTCCGTCACGATCACCACGTCGGCACCCGTGAGCGCGGCACCGAGCTCGGCGCCCATCGCGGCGGTCCTGCTGAAGCGGTGCGGCTGGAACACCGCCACGACCCGTCCGTCGGGCGCGGTCTGCCGTGCCGCCGCCAGGGTCGCCGTCAACTCGGCCGGGTGGTGGCCGTAGTCGTCGACGAGCGTCACCCCGCAGGCGGACCCCAGTCGCTCGAAGCGGCGGTTGGCACCGGCGAATATCGCCAGCCCGCGGCGGATCGCGTCCCAGTCCGCGCCCGCGTGGACACCGGCCAGGGCCGCAGCGGTCGCGTTCGCGACGTTGTGGCGCCCGGGCACGCTGATCTCGAAGCGGCCCACGTCCTCGCCACGGTGCAGCAGGCCGAACCTGCCACCGGTCGGGTGCAGCACGACGTCGACGATATGCAGGGTCGCGTCGGCGTGCTCGCCGTAGGTCTCGACCGGCGCGTCGATCCGCGGCAGCACACGACGCACTCCCTCGTCGTCGATGCAGGCGATCGCGACACCGTCGGGTCGCCGCCGGTCGAGGAACGCCAGGAACGCGCGGTCGACGGCGGCGAGGTCCGCGAACTCGTCGTGGTGGTCGAGGTCGACGTTGGTCACGATCGCAACGTCGGGCGCGTAGTTGAGGAATGACGAATCCGACTCGTCGGCCTCCGCGACGAACCACGCACCGGTGCCGTGGTGTGCGCTCGTGCCGGCATCGTGCAGCGTCCCACCGATCGCGAAGGACGGGTCGACACCCGCGGTCTGCAGGCACACCGCCACCATCGACGTGGTGGTGGTCTTGCCGTGCGTCCCCGCGATCAGCAGCTGCCGGTGGTCGGCCATCAGCGCGGCGAGCAGTTCGGCGCGGTGCAGCACGGGCAGCCCGAGCTCGTGCGCCCGCGCCAGCTCGGGGTTCGTGTCGGGGATCGCGGTCGACGCGACGACGAGCTCGGCGCGGTCGACAAAGGCGGGCTCGTGGCCCGTGAAGATCTCGGCGCCCATCGTCCGCAGGGCGGTGACTGCCCGTCCAGCGCGCAGGTCGCTGCCCGTGACGGGGTGCGACCGCTGGAGCAGGACCCAGGCCAGGGCACTCATCCCCGCGCCGCCGATGCCGATCAGGTGCACCCGCATGCCCGGACGCAGCTTGACGTCGTCTATCCGTGCCCTACCGCTGTCGCTGTCTGAGGGCTGCCGTGCCCTACCGCGTTCCGTCATCTCCGCCTCGCTTTCGAGCCCGCTGGTCGCGTATGGCGCGCGATCGACAGCAGCAGGCCTGCACTGATCATCGTGATCACCAACGACGTCCCGCCGAAGCTGACGAACGGTAACGTCACGCCGGTCACGGGCAGCAGCCCGACGACGCTGCCCATGTTGATCGACGCCTGCAACAGGATGCCCACGACGAGCCCGACCGCCAGCAGCCGTCCGAACGAGTCGGGCGCCAGCATCGCGATCCGCACACCGACGACGGCGATCACGACGTACAGGGTCAGCACCAGCAGGACCCCGAGCAGGCCGAGTTCCTCGCCGATGATCGCGAAGATGAAGTCCGTGTGGGCGTTCGGCAGGTACAGCCACTTGCCGCGGCCCTCCCCGAGGCCCGTCCCGAGCCAGCCGCCGCTGCCGAGCGCGTAGTACCCCTGCAGGGTCTGGTAGCCGAACAACGCCGGCGACGAGTTCGGGTCGAGCCAGGCACTGAACCTGCCCATGCGAAACCCCGCCGAGGCGATCCCGAGGCCCACCAGCGCCACCCCGCCGATGCCGCTGGCCAGAAGCCACCGCGTCGGCAGTCCCGCCACGTAGAGCATCACGATGCCGATGGCGACCAGCAGCGCGGCCGTCTCGAGGTCGGGCTCGGCCATGATGAGGACCGCGACGACCGCCAGCATCGGCACCGTGGGCACCAGCAGGGCGTGCAGATCACCGGACCTGATGCGCCCCCAGCCCCGCGCGAGCACGTCGGCGGTGAACAGCGGCACAGTCAGCTTGAGCAGCTCCGCCGGCTGGAACACCAGCGGATCGACGCCCAGCCAGCGCCGCGCACCAGACCGCTCGATCCCGACCGGCGTGACCACGAGGATCGCCAGCACGAGCGAGACGATCACGAGGACGCGGATCCAGGGTCGCCAGCTGCGGTAGTCGCGCAGCGCCACGCCGATCGTGGCAGGGATGCCCACCAGGCACCACAGCAGCTGACGCCGGAAGATGCTGAACGCGTCGCCGGTCAGCGCCGACTGCACGAACGACGCGGAGAAGGTCATCAGCAGGCCGAGCAGGACGAGCACGACCACGGTGGCGGCCAGCACACCGAACAGCACCGTGGTCTCCCCGGAGGGCGGCGGCGCGACCAGTGCCCGCACCCACCGGATGAAGCCCGGTGACCGTGACGTGCGTCGGGCCCGGCTCGCCTGCGTCATGCGCCCCTCCGTGAGGTGGGCGACAGCGCTACGCTGTCGGCGACGAGCTCCCGGAAGCGGTCGCCCCGAGCGGCGTAGTTGACGAACTGGTCCATCGACGCGCAGGCCGGCGCCAGCAGCACCACGTCGCCCTGACGCGCGCGTTCACGCGCGATGGCGACCGCGGCGTCGAGCGTGCCGACCTCGAGGGTCGCGACCGCCTGGCCTCGGGCGAGCTCGGCGATCGCAGGACCCGCCTGCCCGATCGTGAGGACCAGCCGGACCCGAGTCCCGAGGTCGGCGGCGAGCGGCGCAAACGACACGCCCTTGGCCAGCCCTCCGGCGATCCAGATGACCGAATCGAACGAGCGCAGGGCGGCGGCCGCGGCGTGTGGGTTGGTCGCCTTCGAGTCGTTGACCCAGCGCACACCGTCGTGCTCGGCGACCGTCTCCAGGCGGTGCGCGCCCACCCGGGCGGCGCTCAGCGGATGCGCCAGGCCACCCGGCGGGGCGCCTGCGGCGATCGCCGCGGCCACGACGGCGGTGGCGTTCGCGACGTTGTGCCGGCCACGGACGCCCAGGGCGTCTAGCGTGAGCACCGGCGTCGGCTGGTCGCCCGTCAGCCGCTCGACGAGCGCGCCGTCGATCACGCCGACCGCATCCGGTGGGGGCGCGTCCAGTGTGAACCCCGCGTGCGCCGCCGGCGGCGGGTGCTCGGCGAGCAGCCTGGCCGCACCCCCGTCCTCGAGGTTCGACACCGCCCAGTCGCTGCCGCGCAGGCCCGCGGCACCGGTCGCGCGCTGACCCCGCCAGATGCGGGCCTTGGCCGCCGCGTAGGCGGCCCGGTCGCCGTGCCAGTCGAGATGATCGTCGGCCACGTTCAGCACGACGCCCACATCGGCCCGCATCGTGTGCGTGAAGTGCAACTGGAAGCTCGACAGCTCGGCGACGACCAGCGGTGGCGGGTCGTCGACCAGGGTCGACAGAGGTTGGCCGATGTTGCCGGCGGCCGGCACGCCCAGGCATCCGGCGAGCAGCTCCGTCGTCGTCGTCTTGCCGTTGGTCCCCGTCACCGCCAGCACCCGCGTGCGGCCGTCGAGCAGCCGCCAGGCGAGCTCGGGCTCGCTCCAGATCGGCACGCCCGACGCCGCGGCGGCCACCAGCACCGGCGTCGTCGGTGCGAGCCCGGGGCTGGCCACCACCACGTCGGGTGTCGCGTCGCGCAGCACCGCCGCGGGGTCGGCAACCAGCGCGACGGCGTCGCCGAGCGCGGCACGGGCGCGTGCCTCCGCCGCGGGCGCGGCGTCGCAGGCCATGACGTCGGCGCCGCCGGCCACCGCGGCGCGTGCTGCGGCGATCCCGGACACGCCGAGTCCGGCCACCAGGATCCTGATGCCGCCCACCGCGCCACTCACGAGGCCCGCCTCCGACCGTGAGGAGCGGTGGTCGCGTCCGCGGTGGGTCGGTCGAAGATCCGGGCACACGCCGCGGACGGGACTACCGCTCCGAGCGTCATCCGATGCCTCCACCGGCGAGGAAGTCGTTGTAGAACAGCCCGAGGCCGAACGCGACCGCAAGCCCGGCGACGATCCAGAACCGCACGATGATCGTTGTCTCCTGCCACCCCACGAGCTCGAAGTGGTGGTGGAGCGGAGCCATCTTGAACACCCTGCGGTGCAGCATGCGGAAGCTGGCGACCTGCGCGATGACGCTGACCGTCTCGACGACGAACAGCCCGCCGATGATCACCAGTAGCAGCTCGGTCTCGGTCAGCACTGACATCGCGGCGAGCATCCCGCCGATCGCGAGCGATCCGGTGTCACCCATGAAGATCTTCGCCGGCGGGCCGTTCCACCACAGGAACCCGAGCGTGGCGCCCAGCGCCGCGGCAGCGGCGATGGCGATGGCGTTGGCGTGGATCGTGACGCCGGCCGGATAGAACTCGGGATGGCGGAACTGCCAGAAGGCGATCACGACGTACGCACCGAACACCAGCGCGCTGGCCCCCGCCGCCAGGCCGTCCAACCCGTCGGTCAGGTTCACCGCGTTGGAGAACCCCGAGAAGATCAGGAAGATCGCGATCACGAAGAACGGGCCCAGGTCGATGCCGGTCGCCCCGATGAACGACAGGTAGGTCGACGTGTCGGCGACGTACTCCGCGCCGAACGCGAAGATCACCGCGATCAGCGCCTGGCCGATGAACTTGGCCGTCTTGTTGAGCCCGAGGCTGCGGTTGCGGCGCAGCTTGAGCAGGTCGTCGACGAAGCCGACCATGCCCATGCCGACCAGCACGCCCATCACGAGCAGGCCGCCCGGCGACAGGCGCGGTCCCAGCAGGAACGTCGCGACGAGGTAGGCGATGACGGCCGCCAGGATGATCGCCGCACCCCCCATGGTCGGCGTGCCGCGCTTGACGAAGTGCGACGTGGGGCCGTCCTCGCGGATCAGCTGTCCGTAGCCACGGGCGCGGAAGAAGCGGATCACCACGGGCGTGCCGATCAGCGACAGCACCAGCGCGAGGCTCGCGGCGAGCAGAATCGTCCTCACCAGCACCGCTCCCCCGTCGCCGCGCCGGCGGTGCGCAGTTCGGCGAGCCGCGCCACGACGCGTTCGAGCCCGGCGGACCGGCTGGCCTTGACCAGGACCACGTCCCCCGCGGCGACACGGTCGGCGAGGAGCCCGGCGGCGGTCTCGACGTCGTCGACGGCCCAACGCTGCCCGCAACGTGCCGGGTCGTTCGCATTGGCGCCCTCGGCGATGCCGGCGGCGGTGAGGCCGACGGTCACGAGGGCGTCGACCCCGAGGTCGGCCACCACCCGCCCGGTCCGGTGGTGCTCCTCGGCGCTGGTGGCGCCGATCTCCGCCATCGTCCCGAGCACCGCCCAGCGGCGGCCGGGCGTCGGCACGGCACACAACGTGCGCAGGGCCGCTGCGACCGACGTCGGGTTCGCGTTGTAGGCGTCGTTGAACACGCGGATGCCGTCGACCGTCTCGAGCTGGAGGCGCCACCGCGACACGGTCGCACCGCCCAGCCCCGCGATCGCCGCCGGCAGGGGGACGCCCGCGGCGGTCGCGGCGGCCAGGGCCGCCAGCGCGTTGCCAACGTTGTGCACGCCGGCGACGGGCACGGCCACGTCGTGGCGACCGTGGGGGCTGTCGAGCACGAAGCGCGCTCGGGCGGCCTCGTCGAGCTCGATCCCGGTGGCGCGGAAGTCGGCGTCGGCCGACCGGCCGAACGTCACCACCCGCGCCGTCGTGCGGTCCGCCATCGCCGCGACGAGGGGGTCGTCGGCGGCGAGCACGGCGACGCCCTCCGGGTCGAGCGCCTCGACCAGCTCGCCCTTGGCGGCGGCGATGGCCTCGATGCTGCCGAGCAGCTCCAGGTGCACCGCGGCGACCGACGTCACGATGCCGATCGACGGTCGCAGCAATGCGGCGAGCTCGGCGATCTGGCCGACGCCGCGCATGCCCAGCTCGCTGACCAGGACCTCCGTGTCCCGGGTCACGCGGCAGCAGGTCAGTGGGACCCCGAGCTCGTTGTTGAACGACCCCTCGTTGGCGACGACCGCGCGGTCACGCAGGGCCGCGGCGATCAGGTCCTTGGTGGTCGTCTTGCCGTTCGATCCGGTCACCGCGATCACCGTCGGATCGGCTGTCTCGCGCACCCAGGCCCCGAGGGCGAGCAG
The DNA here is from genome assembly GCA_035461305.1 of Euzebyales bacterium. Classification (NCBI taxonomy): domain Bacteria; kingdom Bacillati; phylum Actinomycetota; class Nitriliruptoria; order Euzebyales; species Euzebyales bacterium. The sequence continues at coordinate 64,726 of DATHVN010000106.1, forward strand.
GGCGTCGCCGGGATGGTCCACGACGACCGCGGCCGCGTCGGGCACGACGTGGTCTACCCGGTCAGCCGCCACGAGCGCGCCGGCCGCGCCGGCCGCGAGCGCCTGTCCGACGTAGCGGTGGCCGTCGGTGCGCGTGCCGACGAGGGCGACGAACAGGTCACCGGGTGCAACGGTCCTGCTGTCGATCGTCACGCCGTGCACGACCGCAGCCGCGGCGGACCCGTCGAGCAGGTCACCGCCAACGACGTTGGCCAGCTGCTCCAGCGTCAGCTCGATCATGTCCCGCGACCCACCGCTGCGCTGCCCGCGTTCATGCGCAGTCTCCCACCCTGGCGCGCAGCAGCTCGCGCGCGACCTCACGATCGTCGAACGGGATCGTGCGGTCGGCCAGCTGCTGACCGGTCTCATGGCCCTTGCCGGCGATCACCACGATGTCACCGGATGCGGCCTCCCCGAGCACGGTCGCGATGGCCGCCCGCCGGTCAGGCTCGACCGTCCACCGGCCGCCATCGACGGTGCGCGCGCCGTCGGCGACCGCGGTGAGGATGGCTTCGGGGTCCTCACCGCGGGGGTTGTCGTTGGTGAAGACCACGCGGTCCGCACCGCCGACTGCCACGGCGCCCATCGCGGGGCGCTTCTCGTGATCACGGTCACCGCCACAGCCGATGACCACCAGCACGCGTCCCGCTGCCGCCTCCCGGGCGGCCTCGAGCACCCGCGCCAGCGAGTCGGGCGTGTGGGCGTAGTCGACGAGCACCGTGAATGCCTGGCCCTCGTCGACGCTCTCCATGCGGCCTGGCACCGACCAGGGCCGCCGGAGGGTGGTGGCGACCGACGTCAGAGGCACGCCGAGGGCGCGCGCCGCCGCCAGCACGAGCAGGGCGTTGCACACGTTGAACCGCCCGGACAGGCCGACCTCGATCCTGTGGGCGACGCTGTCCACAACGACCTCCACGACCGACCCCTGCGGTCCCGGTGTGACGGCCGTCGCGACCAGGTCTGCGTCGGCCTCAGGTGCGAGTGAGACGGTGGTCACGGGGATGGTCGCCTCACCGGCCAGCCGGCGTCCCCAGGCATCGTCGACGTTGACCACGCCGAGCCGGCTGAAGCCGGGGGTGAACAGGCGCGCCTTGGCGGCGTAGTAGGCGTCCATCGTCCCGTGGAAGTCGAGGTGGTCGTGGGTGAGGTTGGTGAACACAGCGACCGCGAAGCGGGTGCCGTTGACCCGCCCCAGTGCCAGGCCGTGGCTGGACACCTCCATCGCCACCGTGGTCACCCGTTCGTCGACCATCCGGCGGAGGAGCCTCTGGAGGTCGGTCGACTCGGGTGTCGTGCGCACCCCCGGCACCTGGGTCCCGGCGATCCGGGTGGCGACGGTGCCGATCAACCCCGTCCGTCGGCCGGCGGCGGTCAGCACGCCCTCGAGCAGCGTGGCGCACGTCGTCTTGCCGTTCGTGCCCGTCACGCCCACGACGTCGAGCTCCGCCGTCGGGTCGCGGTGAACCGCCGCGGCCACCGCTCCGAGCCGCGCCGCGACGCTGTCGACCTGCAGCTGCGCCACGTCGAGGTCGAGCGACCGCTCCACGAGCAGCGCCGACGTACCGCGCGCGACCGCGTCGGGTGCGAAGTCGTGCCCGTCCGCGTGGGCGCCCGGCCGGCACGCGAACAGCACGCCGGGGCCGGCCGCTCTGCTGTCGTGGGTCACGTCCGTCACGGTCACGTCGGCGCCGTCGTGTGGTCCGACGAGCCGGCCACGCGTCAGCGCGGCGAGCGAGCGCAGCGACGCCGGACAGGCGGCGTCGACCGGTCCGCCTGGCGCTGCGGAGGACGAGGGAATGGAGGACACAGGCCAACGAAGGTCGGGTGCTGGGGACGTAGGGCAGGATACGCGGCGCTCATGGGCGTGCCTGGAAGCTGCCGTTGTGAGCCCGCGGTCCATGCCGTCCTCGCATCCTGTCACGTCCATCCGGCGCCCGCTCGGCGCCCCGATCGGTCATACGTCCGGTCCGTCCCCGTCGTCGAGCTCACCCGGGTCGTTCGGCGGGACGCGGCGGTGACCGAGAGTGAACTGCATCACGTCGCTGAACAGCGGCGCCGCGGTCAGCCCGCCGTAGTAGCCGCGCCTGGACTCGTCGACGGCCACCGCAACGACGACCTCCGGCCGATCCGCGGGCGCGAAGCCCACGAAGCTTCCGACGTACGCGCCAGGTTCGTACCCCGATGCGTCCTCGCGGGGCTTCTGGGCCGTCCCGGTCTTGCCGGCGACCTTGTAGCCCGGCACCGCCGCGTCGGTGCCGGTGCCGTCCTCGACCACGTCGACGAGCATCCGCGACAGCGCCCGCGCGGTACGTTCCGAAACCACCCGTCTCCGCTGCCCCGGCGTGGCGCGCTGCAGCGTACCGTCGCTGCCCACCGTGCCGCGCACGAGCACCGGATCCTGCGCCGCGCCGCCGCGCGCGATCGTGGCGTACACCTGCGCGACCTGGAACAGGCTCGTCGACACGCCGTGCCCGATCGCGATCGTCGGCAGGCTCGTCCCGGACCAGTCCTCCACGTCCGCGAGCAGGCCGCCGGTCTCACCGGGGAAGGCCAGGGCCGTCGCCCGGCCGTAACCGAACCTGCGCAGATACGCGTGCAGCCGCTCGGGACCCAGACGCTGAGCCAGCTTGATGCTGCCGATGTTCGAGGAGTCCCGCACGATCTCGGCCAGCGTGGCCCGTTCGGTGTAGTGCGAGTCCGTGAACGCCTTGCCGCCGACCGTGTGCGTCGCTCCGATCTTCAGGCGCGACCGCGGGGAGACGACGCCCTCCTCGAGGGCGGCGGCGACCGTGACCGCCTTGCTCACGCTCCCCGGCTCGTAGGCATCGGTCACGACGCGGTTGCGACGGGCGTAGCCTGGCGCGGTGCCGATGTTCTCAGGCGCGTAGCCGGGCATCGACGCCATCGCCAGGATCTCGCTGGACGCGACGTCGATGACGACCGCCGAGGCGCCCTTGGCCCGTAGGTGCCTGACCGCGTCGGCCAGGAGCCGCTCGGTCGTCGCCTGCACCTCGCTGTCGAGCGTCAGCACGAGGTCGGTGCCGGCGACCGGTGGCTCGCCGATGCGTGGCGCCGAGCTGATCTCCAGGCCCTGCGGGGCATGCTGCGCGATCATGCGGCCGGGCAGTCCGGCGAGCAGCGCGTCGTACTGCTTCTCGAGCCCGGACAAACCCACGTTGTCGGTGCCGGCGAACCCGACGATCTGCGCGCCCAGCGGGCCCGCCGGGTAGGTCCGTCGAGGTTCGTCGAGGACCTGCACTCCCGGGAGATCGAGCTCGGCGACGCGCGTGCCGATGTCGTGGGGCTCCTGCCGCGCGAGATACACGAATCCGCGATCGTCACGCAGCTTCGCCTCGATGTCGTCGGTGGCCTCCGGCAACACACGCGCCAGGCTGCGGGCGATCTCACGCACGTCGACCTTCGCACCGGCCTCCCTGATCTGGCGGGGATTGGCGACGATCGTGGCCGTCGGAACCGACAGCGCCAGCGGCTCTCCCGTGCGGTCGTAGACCTTGCCGCGCTCGGCAGGGAGCTCGATGTCCCGCTCGGTCTGGCTGCGGGCGCGCTCGCGGTACTCGGAAGCCGAGAGCACCTGGATGTCGACCAGGCGCCACCCCATCGCGAGCGTGATCAGCAGGTAGAACACCAGGACGCTCCGCAGCCGACGGGAGCTGCGGGCGTCCCGCACCGCCGGGATGCGGAGGTCGCGCAGCCCGGTCGCGGGCCGGCGCGTCCGGGCGGCCGCGGTCCGCGTGCGAGCGGCGCCGCGATGCCCGGCGCGGCCGCTGGTCCGGCCGCGTGCCGACGTGGTGGCGCGACCGTCCGACGACGCCGTGCGGCTCCCGCCGCCGGCGCGGCCCGACCCGGTGCTCGTACCCGCAGTCCGTGTCGCCGACGCACGACCGGTGGACGGAGTCCCGGTGCGCGAGGTGCCGGCCTGGGAGCCGGTGCGCGAGGTGCCGGCCCGGGCGCCGGAGCGCGAGGTACCGGTCCGCGGGGTGCCAGTGCGCGAGGTGCCGGAGCGGCCGGCCGCGGTGCGCGACGCGGCCGGCCCTCCGGCACGACCGCGCCGTGACCCACGCGTGCCCAGCGTGGTCACGGCTGTGTGGCCAGCACCTGCTTCACCTTGTCGGTGAAGCCCTTGTCGACCTGCCGGTCGACGGGGTCGTGCAGCGCGAACCGTCCGTCACCGTCGACGACCACGAACTGTGGCTCGTCGGGCTCGACCATGCCGAGCTCCTCGACGGCGTAGCGGCGGATGCGCTCCGGGGACTCGAGCTCGGCGACCTCAGCGGTCAGGATCTCGTACCGCTCCTTGAGCTCGTCGACGTCGCTCTGCAGCGTCCAGACCTGCACGGCAGCCTCCGCGGTCTTGGCGCCGACGCTGACGACGGCGAACACTCCGATCGCGGCGATGACCAGGAGCACCAGGGCCAGGCGGGACGAGCGCGGGTTCGACATGACCAGCTGCAGCCGTGGACGCGACGACGCACCCTGCCCACGAACCAGCCGAAGCGGCGCAGCCGACATCACTCCTCCTTCATGGGACCGGGTGCGGTCATCTCGATCGCGCGCAGCTTGGCGCTGCGTGCCCTCGGGTTGCGCGCCACCTCGGCGTCGTCGGGACGGACGACGCCGCGGAACAGCGCGCGTGCCCATGAGCGCCGCCCGCATCCGCAGACCGGCAGGTCGGGAGGGCAGACGCAGGCCGTGATGGCGTCGGCGAACGTCCGCTTGGCGATGCGGTCCTCCAGCGAGTGGTAGCTCAGGACGGCGACCCGCCCACCACGACCGTGCGCCGTGGTGGGCGCCGCCAGCTCCAATGCCTGGGGAAGGGAGGCACGGAAGCGTGCGAGCTCGTCGTTCACCGCGATGCGCAGTGCCTGGAACGTGCGCGTGGCCGGGTGCCGGGCACCGCTGCGGGCACCGGGGGGCATGGCCGAGGCCACCACTTCAGCCAGCTCGCCCGTCGTGTGCAGCGGGCGGGCCGTGACGATGGCACGCGCGATGCGGCCCGCGTGGCGCTCCTCGCCGTAGGTGCGCAGCATGTCGCGCAGCTCGTCGACCGTCGCGGTGTTGACCACGTCAGCTGCGGTCGGCGACCCCGTCGGGTCCATGCGCATGTCAAGGGGCGCGTCGTGGCGGAACGAGAACCCGCGATCGGCACGGTCGAGCTGGAGCGACGAGACACCGAGGTCGTAGAGCACGGCGAGGACGGGCCCGTGATCCGGCGTCAGCTGACCGACCCACTCAGACAACTCGTCATAGCCGACGTGGACCAGGTGCACCCGGGCACGGAAGGCCGCGAGCCGCCGGCCGGCGAGCGCGAGCGCCTCTGGATCGCGGTCGAAGCCGACGAGCGCCACGTCATCGGCGCTGGCCGCCAGCAGGGCCACCGCGTGGCCACCCATCCCGATGGTAGCGTCGACGATGATGCCGGGACCGTCGGCGACCGCGAGCAGGTCGATGATGCGGTCGACGAGCACCGGCTCGTGCGATGACGCCTCCATCGGTGTCGTCACCTCCCCGCCGACGCGTGGGTCGAACAGCCGCAGCATCTAGAACCCGCCCAGGTCGAACGGGTGGTCGGTCTGTGCGAAGTCGGCCATGGCCTGGTCGCGGTAGGCCTCCCAGCGCGCCGTGTCCCACAGCTCGATCTTGGTGTCGGCACCCACCACGGTGACATCGCGGTCGAGGTTGGCGTACTGCCGGAGACGGACGGGGATCGTCACGCGGCCCTGACGGTCGAGCTCGTCGGGGTGAGCCATCGATGTCATCATCCGGGTGAACATGCGCTCACGGCGGTCGGTGGAGCGCAGCCGGCGCAACCCGTCGATCACCCGCTCCCACTCGGGCACTGGGTGGACGGTGATGCAGTTGTCCACTCCCACGGTCATGACGAGGCCCTCTCCAAGCTGTTCGCGGTAGGCGGCCGGGAAGATGACCCGCCCTTTGGGGTCCAACGAGTGCTGGTACTCGCCGAGAAACATCCCACCGTCGGTGGCCACGGGCTGTGGTCTCCCTGCTGCTCGGGGGTCGCGCCGAACGGTGCGAGCGACCGGTGGTCGTCGTCGGTTGCCGCTCGCTCCGTTGGCGCGCCCCGTCCTCCTGCAGCCTCCACATTGCTCCACTTCGCTCCACTTGTCAATGCCGCACGCCACTTGCGTGCCGATTTCACACCACTGTCCGGCCATCGGTGCAGGTCAGGGAGGGTGGTGCGGGGTGGAGGGATCACCCGGCAGTCTGTGCTCACCGTCACACCGGCGGGCGCGATGGCGGCGGATCCGGCCGCGGATTGGCGCCCGTAGCGGCGCATGCCCGAGCCCGGCGCGGTCAGCGCCGGATCAGGTGGAGCGAAGTGGAGGGTCGGACGTCAGGGGGCCACGACGCCGGCGATGTACGGCGCCCAGCACGGGTCGACCGTCCCGACCGCCACCACGAGCCAGAACGCGGCCCGCGGGGCGTACGGGTGACGTGACAGGGACATGCCCGCTTCGTCGGGTGTGCGGTCCTTCTTGTGGGCGTTGCACCGCTCGCAGGCCGCGACCACGTTCTCCCAGACGTGGGGACCGCCCCGGCTGCGCGGCACCACGTGGTCGACGTTCTCCGCGGGGTGGCTGCAGTACTGGCAGCGTCCTTCGTCACGAATGAAGACGCCGCGTCGGCTGAGTGCCGCGCGGCGTCGGTACGGGACGTGGACGTACCGGCGGAGCCGGACGACCGACGGAGCGGGTAACGCCGTCCGCTCCGCCCGGAAGTGGCCGTCGCCGGCGTGCAGCAGGTCGGCCTTGCTGCTGAGGACCAGCACCACCGCCCGCCTGGTGGGCACCACGCACAGCGGCTCCATGCTCGCGTTGAGCACGAGCGCGTGGGAGGACACGCCAGTGACGGCCGCCGCGCGGGGCTCCGGCGACGGCCCGGCACCGTTGGTGCCGTGCAACGCGTGGTGCACCTGCAGTTCCAAGACAGCCACCGCCTGCGCCTCTACGAGGTTGGCGTCCTGCCACAGCCGCGCCACTGTACCAGTGCGCGTCAGTCGCTCGGGGGCCGCACGACCGGGAACCCGGCGATCTCGTTGAGGGTGCTGCCCCACACCAGCACGAGCGACGCCACGGCGTCGTCGCGGTCGTGGTCCTCCCCCAGCACAGCCCAGCAGTAGGCAAAGTGCTCGACCATGGCGACCAGTGCCGACGCGACGGCCCGCGGCGGGGGCTGGTCCGCCTTCCCCGACGCGGCCACGACCGCCGCCACGTGATCGGAGACCCGGTCGACGAACACGCCGCGCGCCTCCAGGTAGCGCACCGAGATCCGACGGTTCTCTCTCGCGGCCTCCAGCCAGGTCCGCAGGATCACCCTGTCGCGCTGGTAGACGTCGAGGAACCCACCGATCACCCGCTCGAGCGCACCCCGGACGTCGTCGGCCATCCACGGCTCGCTGGCCAACGCCATCAGATCGGCCATGCTCCCACGGATCAGGTCCTCCGCCAGCGCCACCTTGTTCTCGTAGTAGGTGTAGAAGGTGCCGTGGCTGACGCCGGCCTGCCGCGTGATGTCGGAGACGCGGGTCGCCTGCCATCCCAGGTCCTCGAACGCCGCGATGGCCGCCCGACGCAGCCGGGCCGCCGTCGGCGCCGATCCCCGCCCGGGCCCGCGCTCCGAGCCACCGACAGGGTGCACCTCGCCCGCCGGCACGTCACGGCCGGCGAACGGATCCTGGGGATCGGCAGCTGCGGTCATCTCGCTTGTCATGGTATCGGCGTGGCCGCCGACCACGGGGCGGGGTCGGTCCGGCCACAGCAAGCCACGGGCGATGAGGCCGCCATCGGGTGCCTGCGGGAAGATACACTCACCCCCACTGGACTGAGGCCTGGCACTGTCGCGAGGGGCACGTCGGTGGACATGAGGGCGGCACGTGACAACTGAGCGCTCCGCGGCACTCGAGCCGACTGTCGTCGCGCACGACTTCGATCAGATCCGGCGCAACGTCGAGCGGGTCTTCGAGGGTGACGACGAGACGGTCACCCTCGCCCTGGTCACACTGCTCGCCGAGGGCCACCTGCTGATCGAGGACGTGCCCGGCGTCGGCAAGACGCTGCTCGCCCGGGCGATCGCCCGCTCCATCTCCTGCAGTGTGCGGCGCATCCAGTTCACACCCGACCTGCTGCCCAGCGACATCACCGGCGTCACCGTCTACAGCCAGCACCACGACGACTTCGAGTTCAAGCCGGGTGCAGTGTTCGCCAACCTCGTGCTCGGCGATGAGATCAACCGGGCCGGGCCCAAGACCCAGTCCGCGCTGCTCGAGGCCATGCAGGAGCGCACGGTCACCGTCGACGGCGTGACCTACGAGCTCGCCGTCCCTTTCATGGTGGTCGCGACCCAGAACCCGGTCGAGCTCGAGGGCACCTATCCGCTCCCTGAGGCGCAGCGTGACCGCTTCCTCATGCGGGTGTCGATCGGCTACCCCTCGGTCGACGAGGAGCTCGCCGTCCTGAAGGGTCACAGCCGGGGTGACCGCCTGCCGGACCTGCAGGCCGTGACCGACGCGCGGTCGATCGCGTCGATGATCACCGCGTGCACCTCTGTGCACGCTGCGCCGGCGGTACAGCGCTACATCGTCGACCTCATCCGCGCCACACGCCGCCACGACGAGGTCACCCTGGGCGCCTCGCCACGGGCCGCGGTCGGACTCCTGCGGGCCGCACGCGCCCTTGCGGCGACCGAGGGCCGCGACTTCGTCACCGCTGATGACATCAAGCGCCTGGCCGTGCCGGTGCTGGCGCACCGCATGATCCTGTCCGCCGAGGCCCAGCTGCACGACCGCACGGCTGCCACCATCCTCGGCGAGCTGCTGCAGTCCGTGCCCATCCCGTCGAGCTGATGCTGACCGCACGGGGCGTCGCGCTGTGCGGTGTCGCCGTCGCAGCTTGGACACTCGGGCGGTTCCTGGGCGTCGACGAGCTCTACGTCGTCAGCGCCGCCGCGGTGGCCATGGTCGTGCTCGCGATCGTCTCGACACGGGTGTCGAGCGCGCGGATCGCCGTGCGCCGCCACACGACCGCGCACCACACCCACCGCGACGAGCGCCTGCCGATCGAGATCGCCCTGCGCAACGACGGTCGGCTGCCAGCGTCCCTGCTGCTCGTGGAGGACCGCCGGCCCTCAGGCATCGCGGACGACGACGACACCGGGGCGCGCTTCGTCGTCCGAGGGCTGCGCCCCCGCCGGCTGGCCGAGCTGCGGTGGCACGCGATCGGGCGACGGCGCGGCCGCTACGCGATCGGCCCGGTGCGCATCCGCGTGCGCGATCCGTTCGGGTTGGCCGAGCGTTCGCGCCGCTACCGCGCCACCGACGACCTCGTCGTCTTCCCCCCGATCGAACCACTCCCATCCGGTGGGACGCGGGGGATCCGCCACGGGGCGGACACGAGCGCCTCCCAGCGTGCGTTCCACCACGGCGACGAGTTCCACACCATGCGCAACTACCTCGTCGGCGACGACCTGCGCTACGTGCACTGGCCGTCGACGGCCCACCGCGGCGAGCTGATGGTGCGCCAGCACGAGCTGCCGTGGCAGGCACGTGCAGTGGTCTACCTCGACAGCCGGACATCGGTGCACGTCGGCGTGGGCGACCGGTCGACGCTCGAGCGGGGAGTGTCCGCGGCGGCCAGCGTGCTGAGCCACCTCGACCGCCAGCGCTACGAGATCGACCTGGTCACCGGTGGCTCGCCGCCGGGCCGATCGGACGGGCGGCTCGAGAGAGCGCTCATCCGGCTCGCGGAGCTTGGGCCCGTCGCCGACGACTCGCCCGCAGCGATCCTGCGGGCCGTCGGGAAGGCGGGCAGTGGCCTGCTGGTCGCCGTCGTCCGGCCCCCGACCAGGCGTGCGGCAACGCCCGACACCGGGCGTGACGACGACCTGGCCGACCACGCGGAGGTGCGGGCGCTCCTGCAGGCCGGTCGTGGCTACCGCACACGGGTTGCGCTGATCGTCGAGCACACCGACGCCGCCCGCTGCGGGATGCTGGCGCGCCTGCTGCGCCTCGCCGGCTGGCGGACCGCCGTCGCCCCCCAGGGAACGCCACTGGCCGACGTCTGGCACCACGCCATGATCGGCGCCGACGTCGGGCGATTCGTCGGGTCACGCCGATGAGCACGCTTCTGGAACGGCCGGTCGAGGAGCGCCGAGCCCAGGCGCGGCCCGGCCGCGAACCACGCCGTAGTTCTTCCGACGTCGGCGCGACGCTCCGCGTCGCCGCGCTGGTCGTGGCGGCGATCCTGCCGTTCGGCCGGGTGTTCATCACCGGTGAGTGGTTCGTCCCCCTGCTGCTGGCCGCGCTCCTGCCCGTGGGGTTGTCGTTCGTGGCGCGACGCGTCGGCCTGCGATGGTGGACGGCGCTCGCGCTCCAGGCCGTGGCCTCCGTGTGGTACACGGCGCTGGTCCTGCTACCGTCGACCCTGTGGGGTGGGGTGATCCCCACACTGGAATCGGCCACGCTCGCGGCCCGCGTGGCCGTCATCGGTGCCGAGCGCATCGCGGTGCTGCCCGCGCCCGTCTACCCCGAGGTCCCGTTGCTGCTGCTCGCCGTTGCGGGCGTGTGGTGGGTGGCAACGAGCATCGACGTGCTCGCGCTGCGCCTGGACGCGCCGGGCAAGGCGATCATCTGCGCGACCACGCTGTGGATCGTTCCGCTCGCGATCGTGCCGAGAGGAGACGCTCCGTGGGTGCTCGCGGCGCCGTTGCTGCTCGCCGGTGCGGCGGTGATGCTCGCACAGGCCGACCGCGACTTCGTCCGCTGGGGGCCACTGGTCACGTCGAGCGCCACCGGCCGCCCCCGGCGCACCGGCCAGCGCCAGTCGTCCGGTGTCGTGCTGGCGGTCTGCGCGCTGGTCGTCGGCGTGCTGCTCGCCGGCCTGCTGCCGGGGTTCGGCGACCCGCCCTGGTACGAGCTGCGGGCACGCTCGACCACGACGCTGACCGACAACCCGATCGTCCAGCTGCGCACGAACCTCGTCGCGACGGACAGTGGCGCGGTCATGCGGGTGCGCTCGACCGAGCCGGTGTACCTGAGATCGACGGCCCTCGACACGTACTCCGACGCCGAGGTGTGGGAGACCTCCGGCATCGAGCCGCGGCCGCTCGACGACGGGTTCGTGCCGGGTGGCAGGTTCACCAACCGCCGACGCGAGGTGCGCGTGCAGGTCGTCGACGTGACCGACGGCGTGCTGGTGCCCGCGCCATCGGGCGCGGTGCTGTTCGACGCCCCTCGCGGGATCACGCCCCGCTACGACCCGCGGACGTCGACGTTCACGTTCGGCGAGGATCGGCTCCAGTCGGGCCAGCGCTACACCGTCGTGTCCAGCCGCCCCCAGCTGAACCCGGACGTGGTGGCGTCGCTCGACACGCCGGCGCCCGCGCGGCTGACGGAGCTGCCCGACTCGGTACCACCGGAGGTCGAGCAGCTCGCTCGGCGCGTCGTCGACGACGCGGGAGCGACCACGCCGTTCACCCAGGCGCTGGCGATCCAGAACGAGCTGCGGACCTGGGAGTACTCGCTGCGTCCCCCGTCCGGGCACAGCGGCGTGGCGATGCGGACCTTCCTCGAGGAGCGCGTCGGCTACTGCGAGCAGTTCGCCGGCACGATGGCCGTCATGCTGCGCACGCTCGGCATCCCCGCGCGCGTGGCCGTCGGGTTCACGCCCGGCACGGTCGATCCCGACGACCCGACGCTCTGGACCGTCAGCTGGGCCAACGCGCACGCCTGGGCCGAGGTGCGCTTCGGCGGCGAGTGGCTCGCGTTCGAGCCGACGCCGCGGTCCGACGGCAACGTGCTCGTGCCGAGCGTCAGCGACATCACCCCCGACGACACTGCGCAGGTGCCCGGCGTCACCGCCGCGGAGGGAGGCGACCCGGCCACCGCGGCGGAGTTCGACATCTTCGACGAGCGCGAGGCGCTGCAGAACCGTGCCAGCCAGGCCACGCCCGCCGGCGGCGTGATCGGCGGCAGAGCCGGCCAGGTCTCCCGCCGGCTGACCGATCCCACCCTCGTCACCGTGGTCGTGCTACTGCTGATCGCCGCCGTGCTCGTCCTGGTCGCGCTGGGCCGGCGGGCCTCGACCGTGACCGGTCCCACTGACCGGATCCTGGCGGTGCGGGACCGCATCGGGCGCCTCGGCCGCGGCCTCGGCGTGCCCGCGCCGGCGTGGGAGACCGATCGCGAGTACCTCGCACGGCTCGCGCCGGACACCGGGTACGCGCGCGAGCTGGCGGCCGCCGTGACCACGGCGCGCTACGCGGCGTCGGTCGACGGCGAGGTCGCGGACCGTGCCGAGCGCGCCGGTGAGGCGCTGAGCGCCGAGCTGCTGGCGGACCGACCGCGATGGCAGCGTACGCTGATCCGCCTGCGCGGCGACATGGTCGCCGGGTGGCGGCGGGTCCGCCGCGTGGCGGCCCGCCGGAGCTGAGTCCGGTCAGCCGGTCAGCGGTCGAGTTCGTCCCGGCGCCGACGGTCCTGGAAGTAGCGGTCGAGGCCCTCGCGCAGCTGCCCGCCGAGCTTGTTGGTCTGCTGCTGCCCCAGCTGCTTGAGCGTCTGCCCGCCGTACACAGCGGTCGCCAACATGATCACGAACCCGGCGACGCCGAACCACAGGTTGACCGCGAAGAACAGCATCACGATGAACCCGAGGACGAACCCGGCCGCGGCGAGCTTGACGCGGCGCCGTGCTTCCGACGATACCGTCTTGGTGCCGACGACCTTCGCAAGCTTGGGATCGTCCTCACGCAATCGCGCTTCGATGTCGCTGAGGATCTGCCGCTCGCGATCCGAGAGGGCCATCGCGCCTCCGTCGATCTTTCACCCGGTCAATCCGTATTGTTGCCCACAACGGTGCCACGCGCACCAGAATCTGCAGCACCGCGACCAACTTCCCGGTCGAAAGGCCCGGGATCGTGAGGCGTCACGTCCCCCCATGTGACAGGTCATCCCGCGACGGAGAGCGGTTCACGCGACCGGCACGGCCGAGCAGTGCCCCGCGGGTCAGCGCGGCATCGCCGAACTGCGCCCTGACACGATCGGCGACCCGTTCGGCGTCCTCCCACCGGGAGGACTGGAACATGTCGAGCTGGACCCCCGCTCCTCCCCCGACGAGTCCGGTGGCGCCGACGCCGAGCAGACGGACGCGCTGACCGGGCGACCAGGCGGTCATGAGCAGCGCCGTGGCGACCGGGTACAGCTGGCCGGCCTCGGCGGTCGGGACATCCAGCGTGCGCGAGCGGGTCCGCGTCACGAACACGGCGTCGCGCACCTTGAGCGTCACCGTCCGGGCACGCACGTCGGCGTCGCGCAGGCGCCGTGCGACCCGCTCGCACAGGTCGAGCAGCGCGCGCTGCAGATCGTCGGGCCGCACCAGGTCGGTCGCGAACGTCTCCTCGGCGCTCAGCCCCTTGGGCTCGACGTCGCTGTGCACCGCGCGGCGGTCGATCCCGTGGGCCAGCGCGCGCAGGTTGGCCGCGGCCGCCCGACCGACCAGTCGGGCGAGCGTGCGCTCGTCCACGGCGCGCAGGTCGCCGACGCGGCGGATGCCGGACGACGCGAGTCGCTGGGCGGTCCGGTCCCCCACGCCCCACAGCTCGGTGACCGGCAGGTCCGCGAGGAACCCGGTGACGTCCGCGGCGGGCAGGTGCAGCAACCCGTCGGGCTTGGCCGTCCTGCTGCACAGCTTGGCGAGGAACTTGTTCGGTGCGACCCCGACGCTGGCAGGCAGGCCCAGCTCGTCGGCGATGCGCGCCCGCAGCAGCACAGCGATCTCGACCGGCGTGCCGAGCAGCCGCACGCTGCCGCCCACGTCGAGGAAGGCCTCGTCGAGCGCGAGGGGCTCGACCAGTGGGGTCACCGATCGGAAGATCTCCCCGAGCGCCGCCGAGACCTCGCGGTACACGTCGAACCGCGGCGCGATGACGACGGCCGACGGGCAGCGCCGCAACGCCTGCGACACCGGCATCGCCGACGTCACGCCGTACCGCCGGGCCTCATAGGAGGCGCTCGCCACGACGCCACGAGCGCCGGTGCCGCCAACCATCAGCGGACGGCCACGCAACCGCGGGTCGTCCCGGGCCTCGACCGCCGCATAGAACGCATCCATGTCGACGTGCAGGATCGGCTCCTGCGGCTGCGCGTGGCGCTGACCCACTGGGTTTGGTCCGGACGGATGCTGGTTCGCTGGAAGCCTACCGGCAAAGGGCATGGGCAGGCCGACACATGGCGTCGGGGTCGGGTCGGCGCGTACTACGGTGGAACGCCCACGAGGGGCGTTGACGAGAGGTCGGTCTGCATGGAACTGGTCTACGGGCCGGTCGTCGCGTTCACGCGGACCGCGTTCGCACTGATGCGCTGGCGGGTGCACGTCTCCGGGGTCGAGCACCTTCCGGCCGAGGGTCCCGCCGTGATCGCGTCCAACCACGTCGGCTACCTCGACTTCGCATTCCTGGGCCGGGCCGCGCTCGAGCGCGGACGGCTGGTCCGGTTCATGGCGAAGCAGGAAGTGTTCGATCACCCGGTCTCGGGTCCGTTGATGCGCGGCATGGGCCACCTGCCCGTCGACCGATTCGGGGGTGCCGTCGCCGCGATCGACACGGCCGTCGCCGCACTGCGCGCCGGCGAGGTCGTCGGCCTGTTCCCCGAGGGCACGATCAGCCGCTCGTTCGTGCCAGCGCGGCCCAAGACTGGCGCGGTCCGCATCACGATGCGCGCGGAGGCGCCATTGATCCCCGCGGCGGTGTGGGGCTCCCAGCGGCTGCTGACGAAGGGGCGCAAGCCGAACTGGCAGAGGAACGTGCCGATCCTGGTCGTCTATGGCCGTCCGATCGACTATGACGCCGACGACACGCCGGCCGACGTCACCGACGAGCTGATCGACCGGATCAGCGCACTGGTCGACGCCGCGGCCACCAGCTACCCTGATCAGCCCGCGGGTGACGACGACCGTTGGTGGCTGCCGGCGCATCTCGGGGGCACGGCGCCGTCGGTCGACGAGGCCGAGGCCATGGCCGACCGCGAGCGACAGGAGCGCTTGACCCGCTGGCGCGCCGAGCGCGCCGGCGGGACTGGCTCCTAGCCGCCCCGTCAGCCCGCCGTGGTGGCGATCTCCGGGTACGGCGACTCTGCACCGGCCAGCTCGTAGGTCTGCAGCGCCTCGCTGACGACCTCCGGCTTGATGTCGCCACCCGCCGCCAGCTCCGACAGGACCGCGACGACGATGCTCTCGGCGTCGATCTGGAAGTGCCGGCGCAGCGCGGGCCGCGTGTCGGACCGCCCCAAGCCGTCGGTGCCCAGCACGCCGAGGCGTCCCGGCACCCAGGGAGCGATCAGCAGCGGCACGGCCTTCTGGTAGTCGGTCACGGCGACGAACGGTCCGCTCGCGTCCCCCAGCACCTCCGTCACGACCGCCGTGCGCGGCTCGGCGTCCGGGTGCAGCCGGTTGTGCTCGTCGACGGCCAGGCCGTCGCGGTGCAACTGGACCCAACCGGGGACGCTCCACAGATCGGCGTCGACGTCCCAGTCCTCGGCGAGCATCTCCTGCGCACGCATCGCACCCGGCGCCGCACTGCCACTTGTCAGAATGTGGGCGCGGTGGGTGCGCTCGCCTTCGGCGGCGCGGAACCGGTAGATGCCACGCACGATGTCGGACTCGTCCACGTCGTCGGGCATCGCCGGCTGCGGCACCGGCTCGTTGTACAGCGTGATGTAGTACATGACGTCCTGCGCAACGTCACCCATCATCCGGTTGATGCCGTCCTCCACGATGGCCGCGATCTCGAACGCGAACGACGGATCGTAGGTGACGACGGCCGGGTTGGTGGCCGCCAGGAGGATCGAGTGGCCGTCCTCGTGCTGCAACCCCTCACCGTTGAGCGTCGTACGTCCGGCCGTGGCGCCGAGTAGGAAGCCGTTTGCACGCTGGTCGGCGGCCTGCCACATCAGATCGCCGGTGCGCTGGAACCCGAACATCGAGTAGAAGATGTAGATGGGCAGCATCGGCTCGCCGTGCGTCGCGTACGACGTCCCCGCGGCGATGAACGACGCCATCGAGCCGTCCTCGGTCAGCCCCTCGTGCAGGATCTGCCCGTCGGTCGCCTCCTTGTAGGACAGCAGCATCTCACGGTCGACCGAGTCGTATAGCTGCCCGATCGGCGAGTAGATCTTCAGCGTGGGGAACAGCGAGTCCATGCCGAAGGTCCGTGCCTCGTCGGGGATGATCGGCACGATCCGCGGTCCGAGCTGCTTGTGCTTGAGCACGTCCTTGAGCAGGCGGACGAACGCCATCGTCGTCGCCACGTCCGAGCCGCCCGAGCCCTTCTTGAGCTCCGTGTACACGTCGCGGTCCGGCAGCTCGATGGTCGTCGCGTCCGTGCGGCGGGCAGGGATCGGGCCACCGAGCGCCGCCCGGCGCTCGCGCATGTAGCGCATCTCCTCGGAGTCCTCGCCCGGGTGGTAGTAGGGCGGTAGGTCACTCTCGAGCTCCTCGTCGGAGATGTCGAGGTATAGGCGGTCGCGGAACTTCTTGAGCGCGCTCTCGGTCAGCTTCTTCATCTGGTGCGTCGCGTTGCGCGCCTCGAAGTCCGGCCCCAGTGTCCACCCCTTGATGGTGTGAGCGAGGATGACGGTCGGCTGGCCCTCGTGCTCGGTCGCCATCTTGAAGGCCGAGTAGACCTTCTGGTAGTCGTGGCCACCGCGGTCGAGGACGGGCAGGTCCTTCTCGGTCAGGTCGGACTCGGCGAGGATGCGCTGCAGCTCCTCCGAGTTGAAGAAATTCTTCTTGATGTACTCGCCGCCCGACGTCGCGTACGTCTGGAACTGGCCGTCGGGCGTCTCGTTCATCTTCTCGACGAGTGCACCCGTGCGGTCGTTGGCGAGCAGGCGATCCCACTTGCGGCCCCACACGACCTTGATGACGTTCCAGCCCGCGCCACGGAACAGGCTCTCGAGCTCCTGGATGATCTTGCCGTTGCCGCGCACGGGGCCGTCGAGGCGTTGCAGGTTGCAGTTGACGACCCAGGTGAGGTTGTCGAGGCCCTCGCGCGATGCCACGGTGAGCGCGCCCTGGGACTGTGGCTCGTCCATCTCACCGTCGCCGATGAAGCACCACACGCGCTGGTTCGACGTGTCCTTGAAGCCACGGTTGTGCAGGTAGCGGTTGAAGCGCGCCTGGTAGATCGACGCGATAGGGCCGAGGCCCATCGACACCGTCGGGAACTCCCAGAACTCCGGCATCAGCCGCGGGTGGGGATAGCTGGCCAGCCCGCCCTCGGTCTGCTCCTGGCGGAACAGGTCGAGGCGCTCCTCGTCGACGCGGCCCTCGAGGTAGGCGCGCGCGTACATGCCCGGCGACGCGTGGCCCTGGTAGAAGATCTGGTCGCCGCGGTCTTCGGTGTCCTTGCCTCGGAAGAACCAGTTGTACCCGACCTCGTACAGCGAGGCGGCCGACGCGTAGGTCGCGATGTGTCCGCCCACGCCGACGCCGGGGCGCTGCGCGCGCGTGACCATGACGGCTGCGTTCCAGCGGATGAACGCCCGGATCCGCCGTTCGGTGTGCTCGTCGCCCGGGAACTCCGGCTCGAGCTCCGGCGGGATGGTGTTGATGTAGTCCGTGGAGGTCAGCGCCGGGACGTTGACTCCCTGGGCCTTGGCGGCCTGCAGTGCGCGCGTCAGCAGGAACCGCGCTCTGTCAGTACCCTCGCGCTCGATGACAGCGTTGACCGACGCGACCCACTCGCGGGTCTCGGCCGGGTCCTCGTCGGCGAGCTGCGTGGGGATGCCGTCAAGAATGGTGTCAGGGTCCTTCATCGAACAACCTCTCGCCTCGCCGACGTGACGTGTCTGTGCAGTGATGTGTACCGCGGATCAGCGAACCGCACGCATCGAATCACCGGATCCGCCGCCGTCGAAGGGCGGTCCGCCCCAGCCCCCGAGGGACGCCGTCTGACTGAGCGGGCGGCGGCGTCGCGGCGCCTGCTCACGGTCGCGGCGGCGGTCGTCCAGCAAGTCGACGCGGCCGGGGTGGCCGAGGGCGATGAACGCCACCGGATCCATCCGGTCCGGCACCGCGAAACGCTCACGTGCCAGGGCGCGGTCGAAGCCGGCCATCTGGTGTGCGACCAGTCCCTCCGCCATCGCCTGCAGGACCAGAGACAGCGACGCGCCGCCCACGTCGTGCAGCGCGCTGGGGTTCAGATCGGTGCTGTCGGGCCAGTAGCGCTCGACCAGGCTGAGCAGCAGCACGGGCGCGCGGTACGCCCAGGTGTTGCCCCGCCGGAGGCATGACCGGGCATCGGACAGCGCGTCCGGGACGTCCTCGTCGAACACGAGGTAGCGCCAGGGCTGGATGTTGCCCGACGACGGCGCCCACCGCGCGGCCTCGAGCAGCACCGCCAGCTGCGCCCTGGGCACGGGTCGGTCGGGGTCGATGGCACGCGAGCTCCACCGGCCCGCCAGGATCTCGAGGATCGGATGGTCGGTCGGTGCGGGGCGCAGTGCCGCGCGCATGGCCGTCAGGTCTGGCGTCACTGGTGCTCCCCTGGTCGAGCATCACGGGGCCGTCGTGGCGTCGGGGCGCTCGAGGTTGTCGAGGAAGCCCTCGGCGACGCCGACCGGGTCCTCGCCCTCCACGACCTGTGCGTTGAGCCGCGCCAGCCTCCCCGTGTCCAGGGCCGTCGTGACCCGTCGCAGGGTCTCCACGACCTGCGGCCGATCCGCCGGCGACCCCTCCCGCACGACCGGAGCGACGACGAAGGCCGGAAAGACACGCAGCTCGTCCTCCACCGGCACGAGATCGGCGGCGCGGGCGGCTCCCGACGTCGCGGTCGCCAGCCCGGCGAAGCACTCGCCCGCACGGACCGCGCCGATCGCCTCGTCCTCGGAGGCGGCGCGCCGGGGCATCCCCGCCGTGTCAATGCCGTACTCGGCGGCGAGGGACGGGAGCCCGTCCGCACGTGCCAGGAAGTCGGGATCCGCGCACAGGCGACGCGTTCCGCTCGACAGCTCGCCGGCCAGCCACCCCATGCCCCGCTGCCCGCCCGCCGGCGGCAGGTCCGAGCGTCGCACCACCAGCGCGAACGTGGCGTTCGCACCGGACGCCTCGAGCCAGCGCAGCCCCTGGTCGGCGTCGGCCTCCCGCACGCGCTCCCACGACTCCAGCGGATCTGCCGGTGGCGCGGTCTCACGCAGGCCGAGCGTCCAGGCTGCGCCCGTGTAGTCCCAGTAGAGGTCCACCTGATCGGCCAGCGCCTGCCGACGCAGGCCGGTCGTGCCGCCGAGCCTGTCCCGCACCTCGACCGGCACGCCCGCGCGCCGCACGGCCTCGTGGGCGATGGCCGCGAGAACCTGCTGCTCCGCCGTCGCGCCCGCGCCGATCACCACGCGCGGTGCCGCACCCGCCTCGGCGCACGCCGACGCGACGCCGCCGGCGACGACCATGACGACGGCGGCCGCGACCAGCCACCGCGGCATCCGGTGTCGTGCGCGCGTCGTCATCGTCATGGTGCGCGGCGCGGGCCTGCGCTGGCGCGTCTCACACCACCGGATCGAGCAGGTCCAGGCGGGACAGCCGCAGTTCGAGCCGTTCGAGCTCGCTGGCGACCGCGGATCCTTGCCTGACGAGCCGCGCGTCGTGGTGCGGGTACAGGATGTGCATGCTGGTCTCGGCGGCGCCGATCTGCCAGCCGACCGCGGCGAAGTACTCGCCCAGCTCGAACTCCCATGTGAACAGCGCCTGTGCGCCGTCGTCGTGCACCCACTCGGTCAGGTAGCGGTTCGGTCGGCGCGCGTACTGCACAACACCTCTGCGGTCGCGTCCTGCCATGCCGAAGCCGAGCGCCACGAGCTCGTTGACGAAGGGATCCTCCATGCGGCCAACAGTACGCCTGCACCCAGGCGGAGGCCAGCCCGCCCCGTCCTACTCGGCGGGCGTGGTCGAGCTGTTGACAAGTGCCTCGATCTCGCTCAGCGCGGCCTGCGGGTTGTCGCCGTACACGCTGCGGATGCGGATGCGGATGCGGCGAGCGACGGGCGGCTCGGGCATGTCGACCCTGAAGTTGGCGTTGCGGTTCGGGAAGCTGGCCGTGTACCGCTTGTCGGCGTCCGGGAAGACGATCGTCACGTCGCGCACGCGGTTGGTTCCGATGAAGCTGCGGTTGCTGCTCTGGTCACCGTTCCACACGAGCAGGTGGTCGATCTTCACGGCCGCCTGCAGACGGAGCTCGACCCACTCACGTTTGCCTTCGCCCTCCGTGCGCCAGGCCGTGGCCGGATCCTGGTCCGACACGAGGCGCGCGGCGCTGTCCGCGGCGGTCGACGAGGCGCGGACCTTGGCGACCTTGGCCTGCGCCGCCTGGGGCACGGGGGCCGCCGGGGCCTGTGGACCGAAGGGACCGACACCGCGCGACGCGAGCATGGCCACTGCCACGGCCACGGCGGCGACGCCCACGACGACGGTGACCAACGCCACCCAGGGAGCCGACTCGGGCTGCACCGGCGGTGCGTCCTCGACCGGCGGGGTCACCTCGACGGACGGCTCGTCGTCCGCCCGGTCGTCGAAGGTCTCGCCGCACCGGGCGCACTGCCAGCGTGCGGCCGAGTTCGGGGCACCACACCTCGGGCAGGCCAGTAGGCGGATCTCCTGGAAGGCCAGCCAGGTGCTTCGGGGCTGCTCCCGCTCACGGGTCGTCACGGCCGTCGCGGTGGAGGTCAGCACCGAGCTGAGCGGCTGGCCGCAGGCGACGCAGAACTGCCCGCCGACGGACGCCACCCCACAGGCCTGACAACTCATGCGTTGTCCTGCCGCCGCGGCCGTGCGCCGTGCGCCCTACGCACCACGCTGCCACCGATCGGGCCTGACATTACGTTCTGTGAACACGATCCTCACACCGAGCATGCCGTCACGCAACGTATCCATCGGCCTGACACTGTTCCACATTCGTTCCAGAAAGTCACGCCAGGTGAACATTATTTGTCGACACCCTGCTGCGACCGGCCCTCAGACGGCCGCCAAGGCACATGATCATATGCTCAGATCTCACGTTCTGTAGTACAAACTGTCTGAATGACCGGTCAATCGTCACGCACCGCTCAAGTCCACTGTCGCTTCACCGCATCCGACGGCACCCGGTCACATCGTGGGCAATCATCGGTCGTCGTGCACATCGGTCCTGAACGGCCTGGCCGGTCACTGATGGCACGTCGCTCGTCCGCTGTGAAGCGGTCCAACCGACGAAGGTATCGGTTGCATGCGCCGATTTCCGCTGAGACGTTGAAGGGTCGTGACACCCCCATACGTAAGGGGGCCAGAGTAACGGGGCCACCGTCGCGCCGCGCCGGTGGTCGACCTCGGACCCCGCGCCGCGCAGCTCGTCGACGACGTGGCGCATCGCTCTCGTCACTCGATTGGCGCCCGGCCGCGTCGTCACCCGGCGACCGCCATGTGCTGGCGCGTCGTGGCTCGAGCACTGGGTGGCATCCTGGCGACGGCCACACAGGAGGCGTGGATGACGGTGCACCCCGAGGCGGCGGTCGGGTTCGGTCGCGCGGCCGACGCCTACGAGAGGGGAAGGCCAGGGTATCCCTCCGAGATGGTCGGTTGGCTGTGCGGGCGGGTGGGCATCGGTGCCGGCCGGCGCGTGCTGGACCTGGCCGCGGGCACGGGCAAGCTGACGCGGGCGCTCGTCGCTACCGGCGCATCGCTGATGGCGGCCGACCCGCTGCACGTCATGCTGCGGACGCTGCGGGACGTGACGGGTGGCGTCGTGCCGGCGGTCACGGCGACGGCGCAGGCGCTGCCGCTGGCCGACGGCACGTTGGACGGGATCGTGGTGGCGCAGGGGTTCCACTGGTTCGACAGCGACGCTGCGCTGACCGAGATGCTCCGGGTCCTGGCGCCGGGCGGGGCGATCGGGCTCGTGTGGAACGTTCGCCGGCCCGACGACCCGCTCCAGGCGGCCATCTCGGCCATCATCGACCCTCACCGCCGCGACACGCCCTCGCACGCCAGCGGGCGATGGCGCAGGGTCGTGGACCGCAGCGTGCTCGTGGACGTGACCGCCAGCCACGCCGTCGCCCACGCGGTGACGACCGACGTCGACGGCCTGGTGGACCGGATCCTGTCGATCAGCTTCGTCTCGGCTCTGCCCGATGCCGAGCGCATGGCGGTCGAGCGACGCGTCCGCGAGGTCGGGACCACAGCGGGCCCGACGCCGGTGCTGCGCTACCGGTGCGAGGGGTACCTGCTCACGCCGCGGTGAGGTCCGTCTCCCGCAGGACCCGCCGCAGGTGGTCGGCGGCACGGTCGCAGTCGTCCGTCGTGACGTCGGCGTGTGTGACGAGGCGCACCGTGGTGGCGTCCATCGCGCCGACCAGCACACCGGCCTCGCGCATGGTCGCGACCACCGTCGCCGCCGGGACCCGCTCGAGGTAGACGATGTTGGTCTGGACCTGGGCGATGTCGACATGCTCTGGCGCAACCTCGGCGGCGGCCACCGCGAGCCGCGTGGCGTTCTCGTGGTCGTCCGCCAGCCGGTCGACCATGAGGTCGAGCGCGACGAGGCCGGCGGCGGCGATCACCCCGGCCTGGCGCATCGCACCGCCGTAGCGTCGCCGCCACAGCGTCGCCTCCGCGATCGCCTCGGCGGTGCCGACCATCACGCTGCCGACCGGTGCGCCCAGCCCCTTCGACAGGCAGAAGCTCAGGGCGTCGACGTGGGTGCCGATCGTCGCGGGCGCCACCCCTCTGGCGACCGCGGCGTTGAACACGCGGGCGCCGTCCATGTACAGGGCCACACCGGCGCCGGCGGTCACGTCGCGCAGGGCCCGCAGGTCCTCCTGGGCGTAGCACGTACCGCCGCCACGGTTGTGCGTGTGCTCGATGCACACCAGCGACGTCGGGGTCAACGGGAAGGTGTCCGGACGGATGGCCGCGGCGACGTCGGCCGCCGCCAGCAGCCCTCGGCGTCCCTGGACGGTCCGGAACTGCACGCCTCCGAGGAGGGCGCCGGCACCGGCCTCGTAGTTGACGACGTGGGCGTCGGCCTCCACCACGACCTCGGTGCCCGGTCGGGCCAGCGTGCGCAACCACACCTGGTTGCACATGATCCCGGAGGGGCACAGCAGCGCGGCCTCCTTGCCGAAGGTCTCCGCTGCACGTTCCTGGAGGCGGGTGACCGTCGGGTCCTCGCCATACACGTCGTCGCCGACCTCGGCATCCGCCATCGCACGGCGCATCGCGTCGGTCGGCCGGGTCACGGTGTCGCTTCGCAGATCGATCACGGGCGTCGATGCTACGCCGCGACGCCGCTGCGCCTGACGTCCCGTGGCATGGGAGCCGACCACCACGGGTAGGTCGCAGTCGATGGTCACGGGAGGCCGACCGCCGCGACGAGCGTCGGGAGGGCTTTCCGCCACGCCCACCGCAGGAGGTGCGCCTTGGCAGGACACGACGAGCAGGAACCCGGCAAGGAGTTCGCCCCGGACCAGACGGTCCCCGAGTCCGAGGAGTCGTCCGCCGCCGTCAAGGGGAGCGGTCGCAAGTTCGATCCCGACATCGGCGACCCCGAGACCGATCCCGAGGCCGAGCGCACCGAGGGATCGGGCAAGGGCTTCGCCCCGAACGTCGACAACCCGGAGTCCGACCCGGAAGCGAAGGGCAAGAAGGGCTCGGGAAAGCAGTTCGAGCCCGGTCGTGACCGGCCGTGACACGAGATCACACAAATGGGACTTGACGCCCCCATCAAGCCTTCATAGGTTCCCGACGGGTCTCCGCCCGGGACCCCACGTCGCATGCGCGGGCCTGAGGACGGTGCACGTACCTGCGTGTGTAGCGCGATGTGCGCGGAACGAATGGAGCGTGTCCGATGGAGGTTTACGTCGCGGAGTTCCTCGGAACGGCGATCCTGATCCTGCTCGGTGACGGAGTCGTCGCCAACGTGCTGCTGAAGAGATCGAAGGGTGAAGCCAGCGGCTGGATCGTCATCACCTTCGGATGGGGGATGGCGGTCGCGATCGCCGTCTACTCCGTGGGCGCGGTCAGCGGCGCCCACATCAACCCCGCAGTCACGATCGGCCTGGCCTCGATCGGCGAGTTCAACTGGTCGCAGGTGCCCGGCTACATCATCGCCCAGATGCTCGGCGCCATGACGGGCGCCGCGCTGGTGTACGCCACCTACCTTCCGCACTGGGGCCTGACCGAGGACCCCGGCCTCAAGCTCGCCGTGTTCTCGACCGGCCCCGAGGTCCGCGACTTCCCGAAGAACGCCGTCACCGAGATCATCGGCACGGCAATGCTGCTGCTGGGCGTGCTCGGAATCACCGCCGGTGCGGGTGGCGCCGTCGGCACGAACGCCTCCGAGGAGATGGCCGCGCTGTACGGCAGCGGCATCGCACCGCTGATCATCGGCCTGCTCGTGTTCGCCATCGGGCTGTCGCTGGGCGGGCCGACCGGCTACGCCATCAACCCGGCCCGTGACCTGGGCCCCCGCATCGTGCACGCCGTCCTGCCGATACCCGACAAGGGTGGCTCCGACTGGCAGTACAGCTGGGTGCCCGTCGTCGGCCCGATCATCGGCGGGATCCTGGGCGCGGTGATCTGGGCGATCCAGCCGTTCACCTAGCACGAGGCGCGCGGGTGGTGACGCATCAGGGGAGTCGTGTCCACGAGGAGTGGGCCCGGCTCCGCGTTCACCCGGCGTTGCGGTGACGACTTCCACGGTGACCGCGGCGGACGGACCCACCGGACGACAGGCGAGGAGACAGCGATGAAGAAGCTCATCAACGATCCCGAGCAGGTGGTCACCGAGGCGCTCGAGGGCATGGCCCTCGCACACCGTGACCTGCTGAAGGTGCATCACGACCCCGATTACATCGTCCGCGCCGACGCGCCCGTGGAGGGCAAGGTCGCCGTCCTCTCGGGCGGCGGCAGCGGGCACGAACCGATGCACGGCGGGTTCGTGGGGCACGGCATGTTGGACGGCGCTTGCCCGGGCGCCGTGTTCACCTCCCCCACCCCCGACCAGGTGCAGGCCGCGACCGAGGCGATCGACGGGGGGGCCGGCGTGCTTCACATCGTCAAGAACTACACCGGTGACGTGGCCAACTTCGAGATGGCCGCAGAGCTCGCGGAGGACGCCAACGTGCGGTCGGTCGTCATCAACGACGACGTCGCGGTCGAGGACTCGCTGTACACGGCCGGACGCCGCGGCGTCGGCGGCACGGTGCTTGCAGAGAAGATCTGCGGAGCGGCCGCGGAGCGGGGCGACGATCTCGACGCCGTCACCCAGCTGTGCGAGCGCGTGAACGCCAACGTGCGGTCGATGGGCATGGCGCTGACCTCGTGCACGGTGCCGCACGCGGGCGAGCCGACGTTCGAGCTCGGTGACGACGAGATGGAGATCGGCATCGGCATCCACGGTGAACCGGGACGCCACCGGATGGCACTCGAGCCCGCCGACCAGATCACGGAACGCCTGCTCACGCCGATCCTCGACGACCTCCCCTTCAGCGAGGGCGACCGCCTGCTGCTGTTCGTCAACGGCATGGGTGGCACGCCCCAGATCGAGCTGTACATCGTCTACCGCGCGGCCGCGAAGCTGTTGGCCGACCGCGGAATCACGGTCGAGCGCAATCTGATCGGCGACTGGATCACGTCGCTGGAGATGGCCGGCATGTCATTGACGCTGCTCAAGCTCGACGACGAGATGGTGGAGCTGTGGGACGCCCCCGTGCATACGCCCGCCATGCGGAAGGGAATGTAGGGCGACGACCTGAGGACCCAACGGCGGCAGGCGAACGCCATGAACATCGGCAACGAGCAGATCATGGGGTTCGTCGAGCGGTTCGCCGACGCGGTGGCCGAGCACCGTCGGCTGCTGACGCGCCTCGACAGCGCGATCGGCGATGCCGACCATGGGGAGAACATGCACCGCGGCATGAAGGCGGCGCTCGAGCGGCTCGACGGTGACACGCCGGCGGACCTGCTCAAGGCCGTCGCGATGGCGCTGGTCTCCAAGGTCGGCGGTGCCGCGGGTCCCCTGTACGGCACGGGCTTCCTGCGCGCCTCCAAAGCCGTCGAGGGCAAGGACGACCTCGACGGCGCCGACCTCGTCGCCGCGCTCGATGCCGCGTTCGCGGGCGTAGCCCAGCGCGGCAAGTCAGAGCGCGGCCAGAAGACGATGCTCGACGCGCTCGGCCCCGCGGTCGACGCCATGCGTGCAGCGGTCGACGACGGCCGCAACCTCGGCGACGCGCTGCGGTCGGCGGCCGAAGCGGCCGATGAGGGCAAGCGTGGGACCGTGCCACTGATCGCTCAGCGGGGCAGGGCCAGCTACCTGGGTGAGCGCAGCATCGGGCACCAGGACCCCGGCGCCACGTCGACGGCGATGCTGATCGCATGCATGACCGGCGACGACGCGCTGGTGGCCACGGCGGCTGAGGACGCGTCCGACAAGGAGCCAGAGGAGGGACCAGGCGTCGACGACGCCTGACAACCGGGATGGGTCGGCGCGGACCGACCTGGAAAGACGAGGGAGCACATGGCCGATTACGTCGGAGCTATCGACCAGGGAACGACCTCCAGCCGCTTCATGATCTTCGATCACGGCGGCAACGAGGTCGGCAAGTCGCAGCTCGAGTTCGAGCAGATCCTGCCGCAGGCCGGCTGGGTCGAGCACGACCCGCTGCACATCTGGCAGTCGGTGCGCAGCGCCGTCGAGCAGGGCATGGGAGGCGCCGGCATCTCCGCGGGCGACCTCGCCGCGATCGGCGTCACGAACCAGCGTGAGACCACGGTCGTATGGAACCCGAAGACGGGCAGGCCCTACCACAACGCGATCGTGTGGCAGGACACCCGCAACGACCGTCTGGTGACCCGACACCAGAACGAAGGCCACGAGGAGACCGTCAGGCAGAAGGCCGGCCTGCCGATCGCGACGTACTTCTCGGGTGGCAAGCTGCAGTGGCTGTTCGAGAACGTCGACGGGCTGCGGGAGGCGGCCGAGAACGGCGACGTGATGTTCGGCAACACCGACACGTGGGTGCTGTGGAACCTCACCGGCGGCACGGACGGCGGTGTGCACGTGACCGATGTCTCCAACGCCAGCCGGACGATGCTGATGAACCTCGAGACGCTCGACTGGGACGACGAGCTGCTCGAGATGTTCGGCGTGCCGCGAGGGATGCTGCCCGAGGTCCGGCCCTCGTCGGATCCGAACCACTACGGCACGACACGGCCGGATGGGCCGATCGGCGGAGAGATCCCACTCTGCGGCGACCTCGGCGACCAACAGGCCGCGGTGGTCGGCCAGGTCTGCTACGACGTCGGCGACGGCAAGAACACCTACGGCACGGGCAACTTCATGCTGCTCAACACCGGCAACGAGGTGGTCCACAGCCAGAACGGCCTGCTCACGACGCTGGGCTACAAGTTCGGCGACGACGATGCGGTGTACTGCCTGGAGGGCTCGATCGCCGTCACCGGTTCTGCCGTGCAGTGGTTGCGTGACCAGTTGGGCATCATCGCCAGCGCCGAAGAGTCCGAGCGCCTGGCCAACAACGTCGAGGACAGTGGCGGCATCGTGTTCGTCCCGGCCTTCTCGGGGCTGTTCGCGCCGTACTGGGACAGCTCGGCACGCGGCGTCGTGGTCGGGTTGTCCCGGTTCAACACCAAGGAGCACTTGGTCCGCGCGACGCTCGAGTCGGTGTGCTACCAGTCCCGCGACGTCGCGGAGGCGATGAACGCCGACTCGGGCGTCGACCTCGAGGTGCTCAAGGTCGACGGCGGCATGACGGCCAACGACACGCTGATGCAGCTGCAGGCCGACATCCTCGGCGTGCCGGTGTCCAGGCCGGTCGTCGCCGAGACGACCGCTCTGGGAGCGGCCTACGCCGCGGGCCTCGCGGTCGGGTTCTGGAACAACACCGACGAGATGCGCGAGAACTGGCTCGAGGACAAGCGCTGGGAGCCGCAGTGGAGCGACGACCAGCGCGAAGAGGGCTACGCCCGCTGGAAGAAGGCAGTCGAGCGCACCCGCGACTGGGTTGACGTCTCGGGCTGAGCGGCCGTCCATGGTCGGCCTGGTGCTCGTCAGCCACTCGGACCGCCTCGTCGAGGGGCTGCGGGACCCGGTCACGCAGATGGAGCCGGAGGTCCCGTTCGCGCTGGCGGGCGGGACCGACGACGGCGAGCTGGGCACCAGCCTCGAGCTGGTGATGGCTGCGATCGACGACGCCGACGGTGGCGACGGCGCGGTCATCCTGTTCGATCTCGGCAGCGCCGAGATGACCGCCGAGTCGGCGCTTGAGTTCCTCGATGACGACCAACGCGACCGCGTGCTGGTCGTGGACGCCCCGCTGGTCGAGGGCGCGATCGCCGCTGCCGGCGCCGCGGGCGGCGGTGCGAACCTCGGCGAGGTCGCTGCTGCGGCCGCGCGCGTGTGCGGTGGGGCGGAGCCGGCCGACGAGGCCGAAGCCGGTGAGCTCGGGCAGGCGGTGGAGCTGCGGCTGACCAACGTCGGCGGGCTGCACGCCCGACCGGCCGGACAGATCAGCCGGGCCGTCCGCCGGCTCGACGCAGAGGTCAGGGTCGAGCGGG